>CAYSGP010000334.1:0-6921 GCA_964430095.1 uncultured Ignavibacteriaceae bacterium | reverse complement strand
GAATGAACCCGATCCTTCTGCTATATTATTTGACATACTCATACCAGATCCTCTTAATTGCTCGGCAAACCTGTATAAATGCTTCACCTCAAGATCGTCAGCTATTTCAAATAAACATTCGGCAATTTGAATTGCTGCTTTCCAAATTTCTAAATCTTGGAACCTAAATTTCATATTTTCACCCCCATTTTAAAAACAGATTTTTCCAAAATAAGAACCTTTGCTCTCTGCCCTATACTCTTTGCCCCCTGCTACATACTCTCTGCCCTATGCTCTTTGCCCCCTGCTACTCATACCTTAAACTTTCTATGGGATTAGCTGCTGCTGCTTTGACCGATTGAATACCAACCGCTAACAGGGCTGCAACAACGGAAACAACTGACGCAGTAATAAATAAAGAAGCATCTAATTCGGTTTTATAAACCCACCCGACAGTTATCAGGTAATTTGAAAAATAATAAGCAACGGGCAAAGCAATAACGTTTGAAATAACAATCAGTATTAAAAATTCGGAGATCAATTTTCCCGTTATTTTATTTACAGATGCACCGAGCGCCTTACGGATTCCAATTTCCTTTGTTTTTCGTTCTACAGTATAAGATGCAAGCGCAAATAATCCGAGACAAGCAATAAACACAGATATAATTGATATAAATTTAAAAATATCAAATGTTTTTGCAGAACTTCTAAGATTCTCCTCAAAAGCATAATCGAGAATAGAATATTCAAAAGGAAGTTCCGGTACCGTCTTATTCCATATCCCTTTAATGAATTTTATTGTTTCATCACTTGGTTTAGATACGGTTTTAATGTATACATAAAAGGGCTGTTCGTTTAAAAAATAAATAACAGCAGGAGCTTTCTCAAAAAACACATGAGGAAAGTGAAAATCTTTAGCAACTCCTATTACCGTTTTCCTGGCATCATTTCTCTCACTATAAATAATTACCTTTCCCAGCGGATCTTCCCATCCAAAATGCCTGGCTGTCTCTTCACTTATAATAATGTTTCCGTTATCATTAAACTCTCTCGAGAAGCTTCTCCCTTTTACAATTTTTATATCTATTGCTTCAATAAAATTATACCCGCACGGATAGCTGAAAATATTTTCAGTGTTACTTTTATAAGCTCCCTCAGGTCTCATTTTATCCTGCCTTCCCCATGAAAAAGGGAGGACATGAGATGTACCGACAATTGATATATCGGGATTCTGCTTTAACTCTTTTTCAAGCACATCAAATTTTTTATAAAACTCATTATTTACAGGTATCGTTATTACATTTTCCCGGTTATAGCCGAGGTCGATACTGGACATCATATCCAGTTGTTTAATGGAGGTGAGAGTAAATGCAATCATTATAAAAGAAAGAGAAAATTGGAAGATTACAAGAATCTTTCTAAAACTAAATCCGCCTTTTTTTATAACTGCCTGATTTTTTAGAATGAGTGTCGGTCTGATAGAAGATAGAAAGAATGCCGGGTATAAACCGGATATAAATCCTACAAACAGAGTAACTCCGAAAATTATAAGAAGGATTACAGGACTCTGCCACAGGCTTAGATCTACTCCTCCACCTACAATTGCGATAAATGCAGGTCGCATTAGTTCAAAAAAAACAAAGGCAAAGGGGAGGGCTAAAACAGAAAAGATGATTGATTCACCAATATATTGTTTTGTTAATTTTCCCTTACTGGCTCCCACTACTTTTCGTATGCCCACTTCCTTTACACGATTTCCATATCTAGCAGTTGATAATACCATAAAGTTTATTGCTACTATTATCAAAAGCCCTAATGCAATGCCTACTATTAAGTAAAATTGGAAAACAGGGGTAATATTAAAACCGCTGTTGATATCCAGAGATTTCAGGTGAATATCTTCTAAAGGAAGTAATGAAAGTTTGACTTTACTTTCTTTTAGAACCGGAACGTACTGATCTATAAATGCAGGAAATTTTGATTCCAGACTTCTCGGATCTGCATAAGGCTTCAATTTAACAAAACTGTATGTACTGCCGGCAACGTTCCAATCTTCCTTATAATTTTCAGGCAGCGAGATGAGGATATCAAATTTAAAACATGAATTCAAAGGATAATCTTTCATAATTGCTGTTATCATTAAATCAGTATTGCTGAAATCGGTAGATAATGTTTTACCAAGAGGTTCTTCAGAACCAAAAAATTTTTTGGCAGCAGATTCAGATAAAATAACGGAATTTGGTTTGGATAGCGGGGTTTTATAATCTCCTTTTATAATCGGGCAATTAAATACTTTTAGAAAATTGGGTTCTGTAAAAAGTACATTGTTTTCATAAGTCTTTATTTCTTTATACCTGAAAATTTCTCTAAAGTACTCTCTAAACACCGTTGCATCTTCAATTTCAGGAAAATTTTGAAGCATTAGATTTGCCAAAGGTAAACGAGTATATGCATCTTTCTGACTGCTGCCGCTTAAAGGATTATTTTCTGTAATGAGGATATAAATTCTTTCAGAATCTTTGTGGAAATTATCAAAACTATGATGGAAGCTGTAGAAGGTGACTGCTAAGATGAAAATTGCCAATCCTATTGACAACCCGGAAATGTTTATAATTGAATAGAGTTTATGTCTTTTTAAGTTTCTAAGTGCGGTAATTAAATAATTGCGAAGCATTTTCCCTTGTTTAAACCTTTCTTTAATTTTTTTTAAGTACAGCTAAGCATAGTCGGATTTCTTATTTATGGTTTCATTTTCGGACTATTCATACCTTAATGATTCTACCGGGTTTGCTGAAGCAGCTTTTATTGCTTGAAATGCAATTGTACCGGATGCAAGCAAAGTAACTACTGCAACAGATAAAAGATAAATTTCTACCCCTATATCAGTTTTATAAACAAACATCTGCAGTATCTTGCCTGACAAATAGTAACCGACCGGTAAAGCTATTAATGAAGCTATTAATACAAGTTTAATAAGCGATTTTGTAATCAGCATTGTTATCGAATTAAAGGAAGCCCCTAGAACTTTTCTTACTCCCACCTCTTTTGTTTTTTGCTGAACGGTAAATGCTGTTAAACCGAATAATCCCAAACATGAAATTATTATTGCTATTGCGGAGAAAAGCCTGAAAAATCCTACAAATATTTTTGCATCGGAATGACGGTTTAAAAATTGTTCATCAAGAAAACTATATTTCAGAGGATATTCTTTTTCATATTCATTATAAGTTTTTTCAATAAAAGAAACGACAGATGATAAATCAGCAGGATTAATTTTAACAAAACAAAGATTGCACTCCTTTATCTTCTTCATAATTATTAATGGTTTTATTTCTTCCATTAGAGTTCCGATATGAAAGTTTTTTACAACACCAATAATTTGTCCGTCATTTCCCCACATCGATAACTTTAAACCTATCGGACTATCCTTCCCGATGATCTTCTCCATTTTTTCATTTATCAAATAATTAGTTATATCGGCAGAATCGCCTTCAAAAAAATTTCTTCCTTTAGATAATTGAACATCGAAAGTGTTTAAATAATTATCACTTACCATAACTACCGGAAACATATCATTTAGTGCTTCCGGTTTTCCTTCCCACTTCGGGTCGGATGTGGAAGCATAAACTCCGGTCGGTTCAAAATTAGAATAAGTCACATTAACTATCGCCGGGTTGAGCTTTAAATCGTTTGTGAATGAACTTAAATGGTTGGATAGTTCGGTTGTTATCGGAAATTGCAAAGTCTGATTAATATTGAGTCCGAGATCTTTATCGGTTATATATTTCATCTGTTTAGTAACTACAACAGCGATGAATATAAAAATGGTCGAAAATGCAAATTGAATTGTAATTAAGAATTTGCTTACAAAAACTCTTCTTCGTTGAACAGAAGACCCTGTTAAAATTCCACTGGGAGATAATGAAGAAAGATATAATGAAGGATAAAGCCCGGAAAAAATACCTACAAGAAACCATAAAGCTACTAAAGAAAAATCAAAATAAATGTTGTTATACGGAATCGAAAAAATAATAAAACCGTTAAAGCTGGTATTAATATAAGGAAGCAGCAATTCCGTTATTAATAAGCCTAAGAGAATAGAAACGAATGAAAGTAAATAAGTCTCAGCTAAAAACCTGAGGATCAAAGAATTCCTGCCTGCACCAATTACTTTTCTTAAACCGATCTCTTTATTTTTTCTCGCAGCCCTTGAGGTAGCCATATTAATAAAGTTTATTGAAGCGATCCCGATTATTACAACAGCAATTACAAACAGCAGCCGGACGGTATTTGTTTTATCAAAGTTACCCGGTCCCTTAAGAAAAATATTTTCATACTTGAATAAAAACAGTTCGGCTTTTGTATGCGGATTCTTTTCAGAAACAAAATTTTTAATCTTTCTATTTAAATCGGATAGATTAACATTTGGTTTCAGCTCAAAGTATGTAGCTGCCAGATAATTTCCCCACGGCCAATTTTTCATCCATTCCCATTCGTCAATACGGGACTGCAGAGGCAGAACATATTCAAATTTAAGCGTCGAATTATCGGGCATATCATTAAAAACAGCACTTACATAAACTTCTTTTTTATTAAAAGCTCGTCTAAGAATTATATTTTTACCGACTGCATCATTAACACTGCCAAAATATTTTTCAGCGACGGTTCTTGAAATAGCAATTGAGTTATTATCAGGTAATATCTTTTCTGTACTTTGTGCTGCTACATGAAATGAAAAAATATTAAAAAGAGAGGATTCAGAATAACATCCAGTCTGCTCAGATTTTTTTTCGCCGGCAATAAATAATACCGGAGAATCGCTCATTATTGTTGCTGCATCTGCAACTTCGGGATAATTGTTTTTTATAGCTTCACCAAGCAGATACGGCATAGTATTGCTGTATTCAACCCCTGCATCAAGAAAATCATTTTTAAAATAAGCCTGGTATATTCTATCCCCTTTTGCATGGAATTTATCTCTGCTTAAAAATGAAAAGCTTACAGCAATTATTATTATTGACACTGCGATTCCTGCAGAGAGCCCCAGAATACTGATAGTTGTATAGACTTTGTCTTTTGAAAGATCTCTGAAGATGATTTTGAAAAAATTTTTTAACATTTTGAACCCCTGTAATTAACTGTCTATCTCCCTGTTTCCTGATTAAGATATTTTAATAAAAATCGCTAAACGTGAAATTTTTCTTTATAGTTCTCTGTAACAACATGACCGTCAAAGAGATGAATTATTCTTCTTGCATATTCCGAATCATGCGGTGAGTGAGTTACCATAATTATAGTAGTTCCTGCCTCATTAAGCTGTGTCAAGATATTCATTACTTCTTCGCCGTTCTGGGAATCAAGGTTTCCGGTCGGTTCGTCTGCCAGAATTAATTTTGGTTTTGAAACAACCGCTCTGGAAACAGCAACACGCTGCTGCTGCCCGCCGGATAACTGCTGAGGAAAATGATTTTTGCGGTGCATTATCTGCATTCTCTCCAGAACTTCGTTAACCTGCTTTTCCCTATCGCCTGAAGAAACACCCAGATAAAGCAGCGGAAGCTCCACATTTTCAAATACAGTCAGCTCGTCTATTAAATTAAAACTTTGAAATACAAAACCGATATTAGATTTTCTAAGATTTGCCCGCTGCCTTTCTGAGTATTTTGAAACTTCATGACCGACAAAATGATATGCGCCGTTTGATGGATTATCCAGCAATCCGAGTATATTAAGCAGAGTAGATTTTCCGCAGCCGGAAGGGCCCATAATGGCAACAAACTCTCCTTGTTTAACTTCGATATTTATATTATTCAGCGCCGTTGTTTCTACTTCTTCGGTTGTATAAATTTTCTGAAGATTTTCCGTTTTTATCATCAGATGATTTGTCCCTTCCATTTTTGCTCCTTAAAGTTTTTATTTTATGGTTAACAATTTTCTGCACATCCCGAAAATTCGGATGAGTTCAGCAATTCTTCTTTCCAGTCGACCCAAGCCGGGTTTACCATATTGATTAAGAACTGAATTTTTCTTTCCGGCCAGCTTTGTATAGTTTCCTTCCTGGAGTCAGCTTCAACCGAATCTTCAAACACTTCATAGTAAACCAGCTCTTTGTTTTCAAGGTTCACCGGCTTATTTGATGATTCGATTATAAGCTTTCTCAGCTTGTCTGCTAAAATATATACATAAAATTTCGGCATATTAATTCAAAATTAATTTTTCAACATCGCCGTAATTATCATATGAGGAAGTGATTACTTTTTCTCCCGGTTTGAGACCTTCGAGCACTTCGAATACCTGGGAATTCTGCTGGCCGAGTTTTATATCTCTTTTCACAGCGGAATTACCATTTACAACAAAGACCCACTGACCGCCGGTTGACTGATAAAATCCTCCGCGGGCAACCGTAACTGCTTCCTTTTGCTCGCTTAAATTTAATTTTATGTGTAATGTTTGTCCCCGCCTGATTCCTTCCGGCTGCTTGGAAGTAAAATGCATATCAACTTCAAATCTGCCGTTTGTGACCTGCGGATAAATTGTTTTTATCCGGATTGTATAATCCCTTCCGTTAAAGTTAAATTCCCCGTACTGACCCGGATTAACCCTAGCAATATAATGTTCATCAATTGATGCGCGTACTTTAAATGAATCGATCACATCTATTTGACCTAGATTTTCACCCTGGGAAATCGATTCACCTATCTCCGCGGTCAATGCACTTATTTGTCCATTAATCGGAGCTTTAACAGTCAGGTTCTCCAGCTGCGCTTTGGTAAGATTTAAATTATTCTGCATCTGCTCTACCGATTTTTCCAGCTGCGCTATCTGCTGCACTCTGAATAACGAATCCTGGGAGTATGATTCCAATGTCAGATCTTTTTTCTTTTTTGATAATTCATACTGCTCCTTGCTCCGGTCAAATTCAAATTTTGAAATCAAGTTTTT
>CAYSGP010000333.1:0-7001 GCA_964430095.1 uncultured Ignavibacteriaceae bacterium | reverse complement strand
CTTATTGCTTAAAATAGACTGAAAAGAAACCGAAGCAATCTCTGATAAATTCATATACACCTCATTGTCACGATGAATTTCGAATTTCGGATTTCGAATTTAGTGACAGAAGCCGGATGTGATTTTTTAAATTCGAAATCCGGAATCCGCAACCTGCCTGCCGGCAAGGAAGGTCCGAAATTAATTTATTCATATCTCAATGCTTCAACAGGATCCATTTTGGCGGCTGTATAAGCAGGAGCAAATCCTGCAAGAACTCCTGTAATAAGTGAAATTATTATTGCAATAATAACGGCATTATACTGAACTGCAGTCGGGATAAACTGATTTATCATCATGCTCAGCAGTACTGCAAGTAAAAAACCAATAAAGCCTCCCATAAGGCAAATTGTAGAAGATTCAAGCAGAAACTGGCCGAGTATTGTTCTTCTTTTTGCTCCGATTGCTTTCCGTATACCGATCTCCTTTGTTCTTTCTTTTACGGAAACAAACATAATATTCATTATACCGATTGCCCCGACAAATAATGATAATCCGGTAATGAATAATCCGGCTATTTGAATAACTCCGACAACCTGATTGTAGTTATTTATCAATCCTTCCTGCTGGTTTATTGAGAAATCATCTTCTTCCCCGGGAGTTAATCCTCTTACTTTCCGCATTACTCCTTCAATTTCATTTCTGGTTTCTTCAACCATCGCAGGGCTTGGTGCTCTGATATTGAATGTAAGACTATTCCATGCTTCATTTGTAAAATGCTTAAATATAGCCCCAATGGGAACATAGACAAGATTATCAGGATTCCAAGGTCCAAGTATGAAGCTGCCTTGTTCAGCCAGGATGCCGACCACTTTAAAATTGACAGGGCCGATTTTTATAGTTTTATCCAAAGCATCTCCCCTTGGAAAAAGGCTCTTTGCAATCTCACTTCCGATCACTACTACATCCCTTGAGCTGTTGCTTTCTATATCGGAATAAAACCTGCCTTGATCAAAATCAAAATTTACAGTCCGGATATATTCGGAAATTGAACCATGAATAAAAACTCCTTCAACTCGTCTATCGCCGTACTTCACGGTTTGATTTGTTTTAGTATCCGGAGCACTGGCGATTGGAAGCTTAGCCAGCTCTCTGAACTTTTCATATTCAGCCATAGTGATGTTTTTGCGGTTCCTTAGTTTCCACCATTCTTCGTTAGAAAACCAGGCCCATTTATCCACATAAAGAACATCGGTTCCAAGAGAGCTGATCCCGCTTTGAAACGAATTGTCTATTCCTTTAATAGCAGTGCTCATTGTAACAACTGCTGCAATTCCTATAATAATTCCGAGCATGGTAAGAATCGATCTTACCTTATTCGCCTTAATAGCTCTTAAGGCAATTACCATGCTTTCACGAAGCTCAAAAAGAAAGTTATTCATACAGCCTCACTAATAAAATTTTAATTTACAGCTTCTTTTAATTTAGGAGCTTTTCGATTAGTAACCACCTCATCTCTCTCAATAAGACCGTCTCTAAGGCGGATGATTCTGGCTGCATGTTCTGCAATATATTCCTCATGAGTAACCAGAATAATTGTATTTCCCTTTTGATGAATTTCATGAAGAACAGCCATAATTTCTTCACCGGTTTTAGAATCCAAATTACCCGTCGGTTCGTCTGCAAGAATAATTGCCGGATTAGTAACCAGTGCGCGTGCAATGGCAACTCTCTGCCTTTGTCCGCCGGAAAGCTCATTCGGCTTGTGATGAATTCTGTCTCTAAGCCCTACATCAGTCAATGCTGAAAGTGCTCTTTCTTTCCTTTCATGGGAAGAAATCCCGGCATAAATTAACGGGAGTTCAACATTATGAAGCGCATCGGACCGTGCCAGCAAGTTAAATGTTTGAAAAACAAACCCGATTTCCCGGTTTCTAATTGCAGCAAGCTGGTTATCTGTCATATCGCTCACGCTTACACCCTTGAAATCATATTTTCCGGATGTGGGCGTATCAAGACAGCCGAGCATATTCATTAATGTTGATTTACCCGAACCGGAAGGACCCATAATTGCTACATATTCGTTTTTATCGATCCGTAATGAAACATCACTAAGGGCATGTACTTCTTCAGAGCCGACCTGGTAGACTTTTGCTATATGTTCGATATTAATAATATTCATTATAGTTATTCCCTTTAATTGGAAGCATTCTGCTTTTGAGTATTTTTTTCTTCAACTCGTACCGTAGATCCGTCATTCAGCTCTTTGGAAATCGCAGTGTAGCTGCCGGTTACAACGTTTTCAGTTCCTTTTAGTCCGTCCTTTATTTGAATGTAATCGTCATCGCTTATCCCGGTTGTAACATTAGCCTTTTTTGCTTTACCTTTATCAACGACAAATACAATTTCCTGGACTTTATCTTTTTTCTTCTCACCGCTGGAAACTGCAACAACTCCGTTTCCTTCTTCAGGTTTTGGTCCCGAAAAATCGGTTCTTGCCGTCACGCTTTGTATCGGAATACTTAGGACATTTTCAACTGTTTCTGTTTCAATATCGGCTGTGCAGGACATACCCGGCCTGAGCTGCTCATCGAGGTCTATTAATTTTATTCTTACTTCAAAGTTTACGACTTCTTCCTGAGTACCTAAACCCTGTGTCTGGGCGCTGTTTCCAATCTGCTTAACGATGCCCTTAAACACCCTGTCTTGGAATGCATCGATTTTTACCCTTGCTGTATCTCCTATTGAAATCAGCACAACATCATTTTCATCAACTTCAACTCTTGCTTCCATATTATTGAGATCGGAAACAGTCATTATATCCGTCCCCTGAGTAAAACCGGCACCGAATACTCTCTCACCGAGTTCTACATTTAACTGAGTAATGGTTCCTTTCATAGGAGAATAAATTGTAGTTTTATTCAATCCTTCAACAATTTCCTTCAATGAAGCTTTGGCTTGAAGGACATTAGCCTCAGCCGATTCATACATAGCTTTGCCGGAGAGATAGGTGCTGTTTGCCGCTTCATGCTCGGCATCACTTGACAAATTTTTATTGTGAAGCTCTTTTACTCTTTGAAGATCAGTAGTAGCTTTATCAAGCTCTGCTTTTCTCATGGCAAGATTCGCTTCAGCCGATTGAAGGTTCGCTTCTGCTCTGTCTTTCTGGGCAACGTAAAGATCTCCTTTTATCTGGATTAAAAGCTGTCCTTTTGAGACTTCTTGGCCGTCTTTAATCGGCAGGATTACAATTTCTCCTGTTACTTCAGGAGTAATAGTGACTTTAAATTCGGATTCAATTTTACCGGTAGCAGACACGGTTTGAGTAATATCCCGTTTAATTACTTTTTCAGTTTGAACCGCGATAATTTCTTCCTTACTCCCACCGAGCAATGCTATCAGCACAAGTGCAACCACCACTACTCCGATTGCGCTGAAAATATATATTTTCTTTTTTGAACCTTTCTTTCTCCCATTAGCCATTTTAAATATTCTCCTTTTTTAAGTAAACTTTATTTTTGTTCATATTTCGAATAATCAAGAGTACCCAACTGATACTTCAGCTGTTCGCTTAATACAACATAAGCAAACTGAGCATTTATATAATTGGTTGTTGCATCAGAGTGCTCCGAGTTTGCAATCAGCACATTTAATAATGTGCCTGAACCGAGATTATATTTTTCCTGCTCAATCTTTTGGTTTTCCATTGCAGCAATTACATTTCTTTTCCCGACATCCAATGCTTTTGCGGCGGCTTGAAGGAAAAAGAAAGTCTGCTGAAGATTTTTCTTTATTTCCCTTTCAAGTTCATTTACAGTAACTTCCTGATTCATTGCTGCCACTTCCGCAAATTGCACCCTATTATCAACAGAAAATCCGGAGAATATCGGAATCCTTAAGGACAGACCCATAAAGTAATTTTTAGAATCAAATAATTCTTTAGGTTCAGTTGCAAATGAACTAAAACTAAAACTATTAGTTAGTAATGGAAAGTGGCCTGCTTGAGCAATAGTAACTTCATCATAAGCACTTTCTAAACTTAAAATAGCGCTTTTATAGTCATATCTTGTATTTAATGCCTGGTCAACTAATTCAGAAAGTCTATCGTAATCTTTTGAAATATTTTGTTCCAGTTCCTCTATGTCGCCTTCTGATAAAGAGTCTGAAAATACATAATTGGAAGAAACATCGAGGCCTAAGTAAAATAGAAGATTACTCTTTGCAATTTCAAGGCTGTTCTTTGTTCTTATTACTTCAAGCTCAGCATTTCCGGTTCTGACCTGTTGGGCATATACATCAGCCAGAGTAACCGCTCCAAGTCTGTTTCTTTCCGTAATAGTTTCCAGGTTTCTTTGATTCGACTTAACATCATCCTCTTTAAATGTAAGAAGCTTTTGAGCATTAATAATGTCGTAATATAAGTTAATCGTTTGGAAGACGACGTCCTGTTTGAATCTTGATAATGAAAGTCTAGCAGCTTCAAGGTCATTTCTACTTTGGGAAACAGTAGCAAAATTTGAGAGGCCGTCAAATAAAGTCCAATTATAACCAACGGCGGCAGAATAAATTCTCTCTTCAGTAGTAGAAGAGGGATAAGGAAACGGGACTCCTTGAATTAATCTAGTACCGCCAGCCTGCTCAGAGCGCTGCCAACTAAAATCTCCATCTGCACCTATTGAAGGAAATAAACCTCCGTAAGATGCTTTAACATTCGATTCGAATGAGGAAATACTATTTGTGGATCTTTGCAGATCAGGATTTCTTTGCAAAGCAATATTTACGGCTTCATCTAGTGCTAAAAGATTTTGAGCATTGGAAAAACCGGTTAAGTATAAAACGCAGAAAAAGGAAAGGAAGATTCGCATTATTTTCTCCCGCTTAATTTGAAATTATTTTTTAACGAAAATGGAGTCAACTTCTAGTTTATATCGTAAAATTACAGTAACATTAAGAATGTTTTTCATATTTGATTCAAAAATATCCATTCCTAAACGTTAATATGAAATTAATGTATGAACGGTGAAATAATTACATATACGGTGAATATTTTGATGAGAAATAATTGAAAAAACTATCTTTAATTATCAGAATGTATAAATTATTATTCACGATGAAAGCATTATTATACAATTCTAAAGAGAAATATTTAAAATGAAGCATGAATATTGTTCCAACTGCAGGCATATAACTTGTTTTAAAAATTCATTTTACCGGAAAGCAGTAGGCAATTAATCTAAGCTAAAACAGCACTTTACAAATCTACTCAATTTAAAAAAGGGAGTAACTATGAAAACTTCAGCCTTTTTCTTATCAGCTTTAATTCTCTTAACTATTTTTTCCTTGAACAATATTTTTCCGCAAACTCCGGCCGATACTTTAAACAGCCGGCCTGAAAATCTGCATACCTTCAATATTTATTTAATAAACGGATACGCACTATCATATGAATTTTCCAAATGTAACCAGTCACTTTACAGGGTACAGCTTGATTACGGGAGCAGTTACACCGAGGATAAAAGCGACGGAGAAAGCACAACGGTCAGTTCCTACGGGACAGAAAAGCATCCCAGAACGGAGGAAAACAGCACTAGTTCAATATCTCTTTCGCTTTCCGCACATTATATATACAGCTTTTTAAGAACCGATTTCGGGGAGATTTATCTTGGAGCCGGTCCTTCTTTAGGCTTTGCAAGGTACGAACATCTAAGCGATAACAGCGGTACATCTGCGGACACCATTTTTTTCAGCAGTTCATCAAATTACATAGATAAAACCTATTCAATAGGAGTTGTTTTTGTTCTCGGAATGAAAGCTTTTATAACCAATAATTTAGGGGTATTCGCTGAAGCAAATCTAAACGGAGGGAAAAGATGGAGGGAAAATAATTCTGTTTCTTCAAATATTAACGATTATCCAAGTTCAGCGGATTACAGTTCAACTAACACTTATCATGTCTCAGGAGGCGGATGGTTTTATAATGCAACATATGTAAGGATAGGAATTTCAATATCGATATAAAATATTTTTACAGTCCTTGAGGTTATTAAACCTCAAGGGCTGTTTATAAAATTATCTTTAATCTTAAGCAGATATTTATAAGCTTCCTCATAATTATTCCCGATCTTTCCGTCAAGAATTGCTTCCTCAATTGCTTTCTTTATTTCTCCTACTTTTTTCGACGGCTGCAGGTTACAGATTTCCATAATTGTTTCTCCTTTTACCGGAGATTGAAATGCCTTCAATTTATCTTTCTCTTCAACCTCACGGACCTTATTCATTACCTTCTCATAATTTTCCAGGTACTTTGCCACTTTTGCAGGCTGCTTGCTTGTAATATCGGCACGGCACAAAGTAATTAAATCTTCAAGATCATCTCCGGCAGAAACAATAAATCTTCTTATTGCAGAATCAGTTACCTCCTCAGAAACCAGGGCAATTGGTCTCAAATGGAGGCGTACAAGTTTTTCAATATACTCAAGCTTTGAAAAAGGAAGCTTCAGCTTTTTGAAAATAGACTTCATCATTTTAGCCCCGATTTCTTCATGACCGTGGAAAGTCCAGCCTGTTCCCTCGACAAATTTTTTGGTCTGAGGTTTTGCAATGTCGTGGACTAGAGCGGCAAAACGCAGCCACGGATCTGAAGATACTTTTGCCACGTTATCAACCACCAGCAAAGTATGAAGAAAAACATCTTTATGATGAAAATCTTTTCTCTGCTCTATTCCGGCCATATCAGCAATTTCAGGAAATATTATTTTCATAACTCCGGAATCATATAGAAGCTTTAGTCCTATTGAAGGTTTCGAAGAAGCCAAAATTTTAAGAAATTCATCCGTAATTCTTTCCTGGGATACGATTTTCAGTCTCTCTTTCATTTTAACTGCGGCATTCATTATTTCATCATCGACATGAAAATTAAGATGGGAAGCAAACCTGAATGCACGCATTATCCTGAGAGGATCGTCATTAAAAGTAATTAAAGGATCTATCGGAGTGCGAATAATTTTCTTTTTAAGATCTTC
>CAYSGP010000332.1:0-4221 GCA_964430095.1 uncultured Ignavibacteriaceae bacterium | reverse complement strand
CGGTAGCATTTATAGTGGCCATTAAAGTTTTGGAAACATCTTTACTATTTGTGAGATTTTCCGCAGTTGCATTTAAATTCCGAAGAAATATATTCACCTGGGGATCTCTGTGAAAATCCCTGTAATGAATTTCCCCGTTGTGAATTTCAAACCGGTTTATACGCAGTGGAAACAATTCTTTCACTTTATCTGTCCAAGAATCATCAACGCTTTTCTGAGAAGTCTTTTCACTCGGGCCGGCGACAAAGTTTATTTTAGGGCTGTCCATTTCAATTTCTCCGACAACCGAACCTTCAAAGATTGCACCCCACTGCACCGATAGATCAATTCTTTTTGCAGAGAAAAAAGGCACTGGGACTTTACCTCCTGTTTTTACCAGAGCAACATCTTCTATAACATAAGCGCCCCTGAATAAATTTATATCCACATCTCCTACTCTTCCCGAGTACTCCGGTATTTCGCTAAGGGTTTTATTTACGTAATCTTTTACAATATACGGCAAAGCAATCCTTACTGCTGCAAGAATCAATATTAATGCTATTAAAATCTGCCCCGTTCTTGATGAAACAAAAGATTTAAGTTTATTTTTTATCATTTATTTATTCCAAATTCTAAGCTCAGCTTCGTAAAAAATAAAAAAAGATTGGACAGCCTCATCAGAAATTTCTAAATTGTCGTCCAATCTGATTATTTAGGAGAAATAATTACTGCAGCTAATTTGCTAACAGTACCTTTCTGAAAATTGTTTTTAACTTTTTAATAGAACGTGCATATTCATTTTTCTTAAAAATATTTTTTCCTTCGAACAGCCTGAATAAGGATATCATTAAATTTACTTCTTTGAATTTATAGCTCCTTTTCCAGGGATAAAGAAGATGCATATTCGCTAAATTTTCAATGTTATGACCTTTACCAACTTGCTTTACCATACCTGATGAATAAATATTGGAAGTAAAAGCCAGCTTGTCTTTAAAACTATTAAAAGAAAGACTTATGCTGTCCCCGGTTTGTTTGTGAATTATCTTTATAGTATTATCTTCACTGACGTCTTCTATTAACCATTTGTTGGATAATATTGCATAATTAATTACGGACGGAGTTTGCTCTTCTCCGTATTGCGGATCCACATATAATTTATAACGGTATTCCCTTATACTTATATCGCTTTTATAAGTATTTAGCTGTTTTGTCACATTGCCCTCATTTTATGGACAAAAATCCAGGCTGAAGCCAAAATAAATTCCGCAGTTATTCATCTGTACTAACCTAATCATCAAGTCAACATTTACAAATTCTATCATTTATATCCGATAAGCCTCAGCCTTTAATTTCTTATAAAACCTTGGTTTTAACCGAATAAGATAAAATTTGTTTCAATTTTTTTTCAAGTTCATTAGTATTGATTGGTTTTCTTACATACGAAAAATTCTCGGGAATTTTTTTATTTTTTACAAATGATTCCGGAGAAAAAGCGGAAATAAAAACGACTGGGGTACCAATCCGGGAATTAATAAAATATGCAGCTTCAACTCCGTTCATGGAATCTTCAAATTTGATATCCATTAAGATTAAATCCGGTTTGAATTCCAGAGCATAATTCACAGCGTCTGCGGCTGTATGAACACTATGCACGTTTGTATAGCCAAGTTCCGCTAATGTTTTTTTCAGATCAAGTGTAATTATTCTTTCGTCTTCAGCAATTAAAATATTCGTCTTCATTTATAACTGTTAAATGATTAAGAAGGTTCCCAATCAATATTCTTATATTTATTCTATTAAAGTTAGCACTGCTTCATTATAAAGATTGTTTTTAATATCAATATTTCTCCTTATGAGTATGCTTTGTGATAAGCCGGGCAAATTATTTACAAAAGTGATTTTTAATACAAACAAGAGTGAATCTTGAGAATATTTAAAATTTTAATTTCTGATTTCAGAATACTTTAAGAATATGATAAATATTTATACTTTTAAAGGAGTATTAGAACTTTAGATTATAAGCAGAAAGGATAATATGGAACCGATAGGAAAAGCTTTTCTGGCAGAAAGCAGATACAGATTCGAAAGCTGCTTTATGCGGCTTTTTCATTGTCTGGATCAAATTAATGAAAACCAGGTTTGGTGGAAGCCAAATGAGCGGATGAATTCAATCGGAATTTTAATCAAACATCTTTGCGGTAATTTAAGACAATGGACAGTTATTCAAATGAACAACTCTGAGGATTTCAGGAACCGTGACGAGGAATTTAAAGATGAAAAAAAACCTTCAAAGAAAGATCTTATAAACCTTCTAGAAGAAGTTAAGGAAGATTTTATATCAGCTGTGGATAATTTTGATCCGGCCCGGCTTGGCGAGCCTAAATTTATTCAGGGATTTAATGTAACAATACTGGCTGCAATGTACCATTCTTTGACTCATCTGGAAGAACATTTAGGACAGATTATTTTCCTGACAAGACTGCAGCTGGTAGATAATTACAAAATATTCTCATGGCAAAAGCATGGGCACTGAATGAAGTTGGGATGAATTTTATGGTGATAATCTTTCTATCTTCCATTTATATTTTTTTTTAATATATCTGATCCGGTCATGAAGACGATGCTTTCTCCCCTGCCAGAATTCAAACTTACCAGGAAATAATATATAGCCCCCCCAATTTTCAGGCATCGGCACATTTTCATCGGGATACTTCTTCAGATATTCTTTATACTTTTGATCTAAAAATTCCCTTGATGAAATTACTTTACTCTGTTCCGAAGCCCATGCTCCGATTTTACTCTCATACTGCCGGGTTTTAAAATAGTCCTCCGACTGCTGCCGGGATATTTTTTTAACTCTGCCTGATATTCTTACTTGTCTTTCTAATTCTTTCCATAAAAAAAGTGCTTCTGCATAAGGATTTTCCGTCAAATCTTTTGCCTTAGAACTTTTATAATTTGTAAAAAAAATAAATCCTTCCTCGTCGAAACCTTTCAGCAGAATCGTCCTTACAGAAGGAACTCCTCTTTTACCGGCAGTTGAAAGAATCATTGCTGTCGGCTCTAAAATTTCCGAATCGACGGCTTGATTAAACCATTTCGAAAATTGTTTAAAAGGATTCGCATCTACTTTAGATTTCCGTAATTCTTCAGTGGAAAACAATATGCGGATTTCTTCAATTTTCTCTTTTTTCATAGAGGCAATGAAATTTCTCTTCTAAAATATTTCAATAATATTTAAATTATACAATTAAGCGAGAATTCGGTTTTTTAAAAATCCTAATTTGGTTCTGTTAGAAAAAAACTTAGAATGAGATTTTATGAAGTTTTTGCTAGGAATCGCTTTTCTTTTATTCAAAAGTAACTATTTTCCAATAAATAAATAACTTTTTTCCGCCTTTTAACTAAACATAACAGCTCTCAGCTTATTAAAAATGAAAAAGAATGAATTAACAAAACAACAGAAAGAGGATATAGAAAGATTCGGAGCAAATACCTGGTTTGTAGAATATCTTTATAACCAATACCAGAAAAATCCTTCGGAAATCCCGGATCAATGGCAGAAATTTTTTGAGAATATAACAGGAGCGGAAAAAGGAAACGGACAAGGTTCAAAACCTAAATACTTCCCCGGCAGTTCTGAAATTGCTCTCCCAGTGCCGGATAATGATGATGAAGTTCAAATTATAGCAGGAAGCTCTGCAAAAATTCTGGATAATATGACTGCCAGCTTAAGCGTACCGGTGGCTACTTCGCAAAGATCAATTCCTGTAAAGCTGCTTGAAGAGAACAGGATTATCATTAACCGGCAGCTTCAGAAAAACCAGGAAGGGAAAGTTTCTTTTACTCACCTAATCAGCTGGGCAATACTCAAAGCACTTAAATTCTATCCCGTCCTTAATTATGCATTTACAATTATTGAGGGCAAACCGAGTGTTATAAAAAGAGTTAAGATTAATTTCGGACTTGCAATAGATATTGAGAGAAAGGACGGATCGCATTCCCTTATAGTACCCAATATTAAAAATGCCGGGGATATGAGTTTCAGGGAGTTTGTTATTAAATATGAAGATCTGGTATCCCGCTCAAGAGACGGAAAAATTGATCCTTCCGAAATCCACGCCGCGGTCAACAAACGCACGGACATCCATTATCCCAAACCGAAAGTCCTGAGCCTGACTCAAGCCACCGAGGAAGGGACCGTTTACTCGGTGGACGAAATCAAATCGCTTACGGACATCG
>CAYSGP010000331.1:0-3069 GCA_964430095.1 uncultured Ignavibacteriaceae bacterium | reverse complement strand
GAATCTTCCCAGGGAAGCTTTCGAATGGTACCTTGATCTAAGAAGATTTGGGTCAGTTCCGCATTCAGGTTTCGGGCTTGGACTTGAAAGAACCGTAGGCTGGATCTGCGGACTGGAACACGTAAGGGAAACAATTCCGTTTCCAAGAATGATTTATAGAAATACTCCTTAAGGATGTATGAAGGATGATGGTTGATGGAAGATGGTTGATGGAAGATGGAAAATGGAAGATGGAAAATGGAAAATGGAAAATGGAAAATGGAGAGTGCATTACCCTTTGCTCTCTGCCCTTTGCAGAGAATTGAAATCGAAATATTACAAGATTGAAAAAATTAAAAGATTCTTTATTGACAACGGAATGACCTAATTACTACTGAATGACGGGATTGATGGAAGATAGTAAAAGGAAAATGGTAAATACCTGCCTCGCCGGCAGGCGGGGAAGAGCGCAATTATGCTATGCTCTCTGCGCTTTGCTCTTTGCTAAGAAGAAAAATCACCAGTATTATTGAGATTGAGTACGTCCTGCCATTCTTTGATATCTGGCGAGGGGAGCAGCTAAAAAAAATTTCTTTTTTAATAGATTAATTTTTTTATGATACCTTTATTTTCTACAAAGCAAATTAAAGAAGCAGATTCATTCGCTATAAATACTATAGGCATTCCGGGGATTGTCTTAATGGAAAATGCTTCTATTGAAATTTTTAGAAGGATTAAAGAAAAATTTCCATTGCAGGCAAACAGTACAATAGGAATAATCTGCGGAAAAGGAAATAACGGCGGAGATGGTTTTGCTGCAGCTCGTCATTTTTCAAATGAAGGGTACAAAGTTTTAATAATCCATCTGGGGAGCGAATCTGAAATTTCCGGCGATTGTCTTGCTAATTATAAAATTATAAAAACACTTTCAAAACAGAATAAAAATATTATTTTAAAAAAATATCAATCATTAAAGGATTTGAAGTTGCTTAATAAATGTTCCGTTGTACTTGATGCAATGCTCGGTAGCGGTGCAGCGGGCGCATTAAAAGAACCTTATGGAAAGATAGTCGATGCATTGAATTCTGTTAAAGCATTTAAAGTTGCCGTAGATATTCCTACTGGACTTGATGCCGATAAAGGGTATGGGGAAACTATATTTAAATCCGATTTGACAATTACACTAGGCGAGCTGAAAAAAGGTCTTTTCTTCGGGGATGGCTACATCAGCTGTGGAAAAGTAGAAAAAGGGGACATAGGCATCGGATTTTCTTACTTCAATAAATTTCCTATATCCGAATATTTACTTGAGCCTGAGGATATTTTTAATTCACTTCCTCAAAAAAAGAAAAACATACATAAATATTCTGCCGGTAAAGTATTGACCATCGGAGGTTCAGCTGATCTGCCGGGTGCAGCTGCAATGACATCCAGGGCTGCGTTGAAAATCGGAGCAGGCGCATCGATAGTTTCATTTCCTAAATCAGCCAGAGAGCTTATACATAAAGAATTGGATGAAGTGATTGTCTACTCTTATGAAGATGATTCCAAGGGTTATCTTTGCACAAAGAATGTTTCGGATCTTGAAGAGAGAATTAAATGGGCCGATTCAATTGCGCTCGGACCGGGATTGGGAAGAGCGGAAGAAACTCAAAAAGCGGTTATAAAAATTTTAAAGGAAAAGAAATTCAAGAACATTGTTATTGATGCGGATGCAATATATGCCATAGGAAAATTTAATTACAAAAAATTGAACTTAAAGAATATGGTATTGACTCCGCACCATGGGGAGTTCTCAAGCTTGATCGGAATAAAAACCTCGGAGCTTAAAAAGGATATTTTGGGATTTGGAAAGCAGTTTGTAAAAGATACAAAGGCTTATTTGGTTCTAAAAGGAGCACCTACTGTTATTTTTCTTCCGGGAGGCGAAAGTTTAATAAACACCTCGGGAAATCCCGGTCTCGCCAAATTCGGAACCGGGGATGTTTTGACGGGTATTCTGGCAGGTCTGCTGGCTCAAGAAAAAGATTTGGAGAAATCATTAATTTGCGGTGTTTATCTGCACAGCTTCGCAGCGGACCTTCTTTCGGCTGAGTATTCCGAATTCGGCTATACTGCAACCGATATAATCGAAAAAATTCCGTCGGGTATAAACTTTATAAGGAATACATTTGCTTAAATTTCTCGAAAAGCATAAAGTAGTTTTAGTTTTTCTCCCTTTGATTATTTACTGGCCGGCTTTATTCATCGGAACCTCTATACCTGTCCAGAGCATTCCGTCCATATTTGAGTTTGGAGACAAGCTTGAGCATATAGCTGCTTATGGGGGACTTTCTATTTTACTGAATCTTGCAATAATTTTTCAGGACAGATACGGCAATATTAAAATTAAACATAATCTTTTCGCTTTTATAGCAGCTGCATGTTACGGTATACTCGATGAAATTCATCAAATATTTATTCCGGGAAGGAGCTGTGAACTCCTTGATTTTGCTGCCGATTTAATCGGTATAATTATAGGACTCATATTTATCAATCTGATTATGAAAATTGAAAATTACAGACTGGAAAAAATTCAGCCAGGTCTGCATACATAAAAGCCTTCTTTTAAAATTTAAAATTATTCTGGGATGTTAATGAAAAAGTTAACTCTTTTTTTTGCTTCGATTTATACAATCTGTATCTTCCCGCAGGATACTGTGAATTTAGATCTGAGAAAAAGCATGGAGCTTGCGCTGGAATATAATCACGATCTGCGGCTGGTCCAATTTGACAGGGAGAAAGCCGAAGAAAGAATCAGGGAAGCCTGGGGCTCATCGGTATTCCCCAAAATAAACGGAAGGATTGACTACAGCAGGGCGGTTATGAGAAGTGTTTTTACCTTAGATGCTCCGCCGCCTTTCGGAGGTACTTTCCCTCAGGGAACGCTAAATACGATGACTTTAGGAGCTACACTTGAACAGCCGCTTTTTACAGGAGCAATTTTCCTTGCAGTGAGAATTGCCAGTACATATGCTGATATTTCAGCCAAAATTGTTGATGCTACCCGATCAGAATTAATTGTAAATGTAAAACAAGCCTATTACTCTG
>CAYSGP010000330.1:0-3170 GCA_964430095.1 uncultured Ignavibacteriaceae bacterium | reverse complement strand
ATGTTCCGGTGAAGGAAACTGAGTTTGGATTAGAATAATTTCCATTATTTATCCAATTCCCCTTAATATTTATTATCCTGTTATTTCCGTTTAAAGTAGCACCGCTGTCTATTGTCAGATTTCCCTGGATATTAAATAGTTCAGTAGAAAGAGGGATGGTCTTTATCCCTGCTCCGTCAATAGAAAGATGAAAATAAGTTGTGTCTTTAATTGATTGATTATTATTCCCATTGTAATTAACAATATTTGCCGGAGAAGCTGCATCAAATTTTCCGGTATTCATTACTGCACCTGTTATATTCAGAATTGCATTTGAGCCATTGATAAACTTCGAATCGGCAGCGTCGCCATTTAAAGCTCCCAAAATTGTTAAAGCAGTGTTATTAGTAACAGCGATATTGCCCTGAATTGTCGTAGTTCCGAACGTACCGCTTAAAGTAATCGGGTTCCCGTTTAACAATTGATTATTTGTATTGAAGTAATAGACACCCGATCCGCTTCCCGTAAAGGTTCCATTATTTGTAATTCCGTTATGAAACTCTACTATACCCCAAAATGCAGGATTCAACATTAGAGAGCCGTTTACAATTATGGTTCCCCCTGCAATCAAACGGCTTAAAATACCAGGAGCTATAGTTGCAGTACCATTTACTGTAAGATTCCCGGATACTGTTAATTCCTGTCCCCAATTATTAATATTCAAATTGATTGCAGTACCGCTGTTGAAAGTTAAGGTTGCACAGACAGCATCACCAATATTAACCGTACAATTTGATCCTGCTGCTAGTATTACATTCGTGGTTGCAGTAGGAATTCCGGCGCTCCACCTGGTTGCATCATTCCAATTGCCGGTACCTGAAAAGGTCGAGCTCTGCGGAAATATATAACATGATAACAACAATATGAGGATAATTGTTTTAAGGAGGATTTTTTTATCCTTTAATAGATATGTTTTCATTTTCCTACAAACTTCAAAGATAGTTAAGCTAAAATTCTTCTCAGGTAAAGGCTGCAAGCTTAGCTCCCCTCTATCTAACGAGTTGTAGTTCAGGGGGTTGAACTCATTGGATAGAATGCTAAACCAATGCCGTGGAAAGTCTTTTACTTCTCGATTAATTTGAACATTTTCCAGCACCGGAATTGTATGGATTTTAGACACTGTCAGAAAATGATTCGGATTAGATTTAAAAGTAACATCTCGAAGTAATTTTGATAAAAAGAGGATTATTTTTAAGAAAAGGAATCTTAACCTAAGTATCAACAAGTCTTTCATTTTCCTCCCGTTTAGAAAAATGGCTTTTGATATTGTATTTAAAATGTTTGAAATAGCCCAATTTATATGCCGTGCATAAATCACATGTAAAAAATGTATTATTTTTAGATTCAAACAGGACTTGTAGATTTCAAAAAACGTGATGAGTTTCTTTGGTGAAAATATTTTCTTTCATTTATTGGCTTTATTCTCAATGAAAATAAAAAACCCGGCCTGCCTTTAAAGCAGCCGGGTTAAAAAAATAATTAAATAAATTTTTATTTCATTAGAATCATTTTTTTGGTTTGAGTAAAAGTACCCGCTTTAAGAGAATAAAAATACATTCCGCTTGTAACTGACAAACCAGACTCGTTCTTCCCGTCCCACACAGCTTCATAAGTCCCGGCGTTCTGAAAACCATTTAAAAGTTCAATCACCTTTCTTCCGGTAATATCATTAATTACTATTGAGACGTTCCCGCTTTCAGGTATTGAATAGTTTATTTTTGTACCGGGATTAAATGGATTCGGATAATTCTGCTGTAAAGAATAGCTCATAGGATTTAACTCTACTACTTCCTTTATTCCGCCGGTTACAATTGTTATATAGACACGAATTCTATTAAGCCACGTATTTCCTTCACCATCCGTATACCATTGCCAAAGTCCTTCAGAGTTATTAAAAATAGTATTTGAAAAAGCTTCACCGCTTTTTTTGGTGACTATTACTGAACTGCCTCCACTCTCAACACTTTGGCTTAAATTAAATAAAACGACAAAATTATTTCCGGCATTAATGTTTTGTTCGTGCAACGAGGTTGTCACCCATGAATGAGTCCCTTGCGCAACTTGAACAGAAAAATCAGAAGAAATTTTTGTTTCTAATGGATCACTGATGTTTCCGGTATATGTCCAAATCTCACCTGTAAGGGGATTGCTGCCGCCTTGGATGTCTGCTTTTACGGAGTCAATTATAAATCCGGGCGCTCCATTAAAAATTACTGCCTGTTTTGAACCAGCGCTAAAGCCTAAAGTGTAGTTTCCAGAATATTCCGTATCATAAGTTAATTCCATTACCTGATGAGCAACAGTTCCCGAAGACTGATATTGATAAGCTTGAGAGGAAGATTCATTTGTATCTACTACTGCAAAGCGAATTGTATTATAAACCGAAGGATAATCTGGTTCTGAAAAAGAAGAATTTAACGGGACATCGACAACTCTAGACGAACCTTCCCCAATTTCAATGGCTTTTACAACCATATTAGTTCCCGCAGCGGAAAACGTAACCGTTAAATTCGAAGAATTAATAAAAGTGAAATATTCCGCCCCCAGATTTATTACTGTACTTCCGGTCGGCGCAATATTGGGATTATGGATTGTAGTGCCGGTGGAGATCGGCAAAGGTTCATAAGAATACCCGTATGCAGGATCAATTGTGATGTCATTTAATCCATTGGCAATTTCCCAATTTAAAAGAACTTTTCCGAGAGAAGTCGAATGGTGCGCCAAAACTTTCTTCAAACCGTCTACACCCAATAAGCCGTAAGTTGAATAAGATTGTACAAATTCTTTTAAAGATGAAACCCCGAACTGTTCCATAAGATAAAGGGAAAAACGCTGCGCTCTTGCATAATCATTCAAAACTAGAGTATTATCGCCGGTTCTCCAGTCGAAAAGGTAATGATTAGTTTCATTGGCGTACAAACCCTGCATAGATGCACCGTAGCCGCCGAGAATCTCGGCGGATTTTGATAAGCTTTCGTTAATAAAAGTAAGCTCCTGAACACCCTGATGATAATTCCAGTTTATCATATGCTGGAATTCGTGCGCTGCAGTTGCGAATGCAAAATTCAATCCTCCTTCACTATCCAAATCTCCAGGGTTCGAATCCATAAAATAAATTTCGGAATTATTAT
>CAYSGP010000329.1:0-4239 GCA_964430095.1 uncultured Ignavibacteriaceae bacterium | reverse complement strand
TATATTATATTAACTATTTTATTAAACATTCAGGAGTAATCTTTATGAAAAATTTTCTACTTTTTTTTGCCTTATTTAATATTTCACTCTTTGCACAAGAAATTAATAATGCGGGATTTGAAAACTGGACTGAAGTATCCACGGGAGTATATGATCCGGTTGGATGGTTTAACTTTGATTTCGGATGGGATGGTGTTCAAAGAGAAACTGATGCTCATTCGGGTACTTATGCTGCTAAAATGAGGATTGCTGATTATGTGGGTGAGGTTATGTCGTCTCTCTTATACACTTATACTCCCGCTACTCAAAGTTACGGCAGTATAAATGGGTGGTATAAATTTGCACCTCAGCGTCCAAGTGATGTCTTTTCAATAGATGTTCTCATGTACACAGGTTCATCTATATTTGGTGTAGTTGGAGCAACTGATACGTGGGAATCCAACAGTGCTGTTTCCGTTTATACTCAATTTAGTATTCCCATTCAGTATTATTCTGCAGAAGCACCGGATTCAGCCTGGATTATTTTTTCACTCGAAGATACGGCAGAAACTCCGGCCATAGGTGCTTATGTATTAGTTGATGATTTAAGCTGGGGGGCTGTTGTTGGTGTTAAGGAAGTTAATTCGAATATTCCTGCAAAATTTGCAATGCAGCAGAATTACCCGAATCCATTTAACCCTTCAACCAAGATTGAATATACAATTCCGGAAGAATCTTTCGTAGAGCTTAAAGTTTATGATATAGTAGGAAATGAATTGACTACACTCGTAAACGAATATCAGCCCGCAGGCACATTCAGAGCAGAATTCAATGCGACAAATTTATCGAGCGGAATTTATATTGCAAAATTAACTGCAGGCTCATTTACCAAAACCATGAAAATGACTCTGCTGAAGTAATAAATTAATCCTTTATTCTTATGTATTACGAAGCGTTAGCTTCGTCCATTTTTATTTTTGCTCTGTTTTATTCGTGGTCGAACTTTACTTCGACCTACAAAACTAAAGGCGATGCGCACTCCATCGCCTTTTTTATTTTTAAATTTAATTATTTAATCAAAATAGCTTTTATTAAGCACTTTTTTGCTATTAATAAAAAGAGCTTTTGAAATATTTAGCAGCTCTGAATTCCATGAAATTAAAAAGAAAGCGGAAATTGAAGTTTTTCAAGTCATTTTTTTAAATTAATTTTTTTTGGTTCAAATATTGCTTATTATTAGTTTGATTCGAGTGCTCAAAGTTTTCGCGTTAGCATTTATATGCCAAGTAACCTAAGTTTATACCATTAAAACTTGTTAAAAGAATATTTTTTCATTATTTGTATTCGGGAGATATAATGAAAAACAGATTGTTTTCTGCTGTTATTTTGCTTGTAACAGTTTTTTTTACCACTGAAATTCCTGCAGGGCAAAAAACTTTTACAGCTGCCTCAGGCGCCTGGAGTACGGCTGCTAATTGGTCCCCGGCGGGAGTTCCGGCTGCGGGTGATACAGTAACCATATCTAACGGCTCAACCTGCTTAGTAAATACAACCTCGGCGTGCGCCGCATTATTTCTAAATTCTGGTACAGCTTCAACACTCACAGTAAATAATAATAGGACTTTGACAGTTTCCGGATCCGTAAGGATAAAAAATTCTTTGACGGTTGGCGGATCAAACGGAGGAAGTTTAACAGTTAATGGTAAGTTTATAGTGGACAGTACCGGGGTATTTACAAAAACAAATGGAAATATGACTGTTAATGACACTGCTTTCATTTATGGAAGCATTGTTTTCACAAGCACCATCGGAACGAAAATATTTTCAAGAATTGTAGTTGCCAATTCCGGCGTATGGAATAATTCAGCAAATGAGTCTTTTACTTTAAGAAGAGGGCTGACAAACTATGGAACTTTTACTTCCGGAACCGGAGGTTATACATTCAGCAACTATAATCAATCACTCGACGGTAATGCTATTACCTTTGCCGGAAGCATTACAGTATCAAACGGAAGAACCGTAACAAATAATACCGTTTTAACGATAACCGGTAATCTCACCGGGGGAGGTACTTCGGCAGTTTTTGTTAATGCAGCCGGTGCAGCGCTGAATGTAAATGGAACAGTAATGGCGACCGGTACGCTAACAGCCAGTGCAAATGGAAATACAGTTAATTATTACAGAGCCGGTGCTCAAACCCTGGAAAGAACAGCTTATTATAACCTCATTTTATCCGGTTCGGGTACAAAAACTACAACCGGCGTTACTGTTAACGGAAAATTATCCCGTCAGGGAACTGCAACAGTCTCGGCTCTTCCGACATACGGTGCCTCTGCAGTTCTTGAGTATAAAGGAAGTGCATCCCAGACAACAGGGGTTGAATTCCCGGCAGCAATGAATAATGCAGTCATAATAGATAATATTAACGGGGTCAACCTCAACTCTGCAAGAACGCTAAATGACTCTTTAATTTTAATAAACGGATATTTAACCACTACAACCACAAATTTATTGACAATCGGTGCTATCGGAGCAGCAGACAGCGGAAGCATTGGAAGTTTTGTAAATGGTCCGCTCGTAAGAATAAAAAATACTGCAGCCCAGCAAACATTACTTTTTCCCGTTGGGAAAAATTCATATTACAGGCCGATCGAACTTATAATTCAACATACTAATACTGCTTCTTCTACTTACAGAGCCGAATTGTTCAATACTGCTCCGGCCGGCAGAACATTGCCGTCATCCATCAACGGAGTTTCAACAGTGAGGTACTGGAATATTACTAAAACCGGTGCAGCTGTCGTTTCGAATGCTTTTGTGGTTCTGCATTATGATGCAGACGACGGGGTTGCTGATCCCGAGAACTTAAGGATTGCAAAAGATAACGGTACAGCCTGGCTGGATTTGGGCGGTACTGCAAACGGTTCCCCGGCAGGTTCAATTCTCTCCGGTTCATTTACCGCTTTCAGCGATTTTGTATTAGCCAATGCTTCGGGAGGTTCCAATCCTCTTCCTGTTGAACTAAGCTCATTTAAAGCTCATTCGAAAGATCATGAAGTGCTTCTTTCATGGACTACTCAAATAGAAGTGGATAATTATGGATTTGAAATCGAAAGGAGTTCTGAATATAAAAATTGGGAAAGAGTCGGTTTTGTTGAAGGGCATGGAAACAGCAATTCGCCGAAAGAATATTCATACAGCGAAAAGCTTCTTTCTCCCGGAAAATATTTTTACCGTTTGAAGCAAATCGATGCAGACGGAAATTATAAATACAGCGGTAAATTAGAAATAACAGTTTCACAGCCGCCGAACTCATTTCTTCTCGCACAGAATTACCCGAACCCCTTCAACCCTGCTACAACAATAAAATTTTCGGTCGCCGAGGATATGCCCGCTTTGATAAAAGTTTATGATGTAATTGGGAATGAAGTAGTAACTTTATTTAATGAGACAGCCCAGGCCGGAAGAATTTATGAAGTTATTTTTAACGGTTCAGAATATTCCAGCGGCATATATTTCTATTCCATTTCAACAGGCAAGTTCAATGCGGTTAAGAAGATGACTCTTATTAAGTAATTGATCTCCTTGTCTTACCGAATACAGCTCGGTTATCTTAAATAGAAGCCGGGTTTTTATTCATCAACTGCAAAATATAAATTTATATACTATTAACTAAATCTTCAGCTTGTTTAACGGATTTTGCTATTTCCCCCGGCTTAATTTTACCAGTTTCTTTAATACCGGTATTTACCTTAACTCTTAAAGCTTTTAAACCATATACTCCCTGAAGATCTTCAATCTCCAGCTCTTCGCTTTTATTTTCAAGATATCCGCTTTCCTGGAGATAATCGATATAGCGCCTGTATTCTTTTGCTTCTTTCGGCTGGGAAAAAATTATTGCCACAGTTCCGGGCTGTGTAAGCCGTTCCTTTGTCCCTTTTATCAGGGCTTTGTCGATTCTTTTTTTCATAATCTCGTAACGGAGGTTATAAGTTCCGTCCACGTCGAATTTTTTCTCATCAAAGCGGAACCTGATCGATAAAGGATTATTCTGTGCCAATATTAAATGGGAGCTTTCAAGGGGAGTCTTCAGCTTCTTTTTTAATTCCTCAAGCTGTCTTGCAATTCCGCACATGGTCATAAGCTGCCATAGCCGGAGGTTCCTTAAATAAATAATATCATATTTTCCATTTTCAGCTAAAGAATTACCAACATATATGCTGTGCTCAACCCCGTCGGATTTGTATTTCTCAAAGTAAT
>CAYSGP010000328.1:0-6325 GCA_964430095.1 uncultured Ignavibacteriaceae bacterium | reverse complement strand
GAGATAGAAATAATTGATTACCATTTCCATTCGGCTCCTCTCCGGGATACCCCATCTTATATCGGGCTCCTATTAATTTTTATTATTACTTTTAAAGTTTCCAGAAGATCTTTGGAAAAACCACCGCCGGTTCAAAGTTTTTCTGGAAAAGAAATTCCTGATTCAGTAAATTAAGGAGAATAATTATTATTTCTTCAAAAGGATTCCGGAATGTCTAAACTATCCGTTGTAGGCGAACTCTGGCAGTTTCTGAGAGTCAGGAAAAAATGGTGGCTGGCGCCGATATTAATTGTGCTTCTGCTGCTCGGCGGTCTTATAATTCTTACTCAGGGTTCGGCATTAGCGCCGTTTATTTATTCAATCTTTTAAAGTTTAAGACTGCCCCGACCTGTCGGGGTTCAAGTTCAGGTTCAAGTTCAAGACTGCTTAACTCTTTTACTTCAAGCTTGCCCGCCGTAACTTCCGTGAAGGCAGGAACTTGAACTTGAACTTGATCTTAATCTTGAACTACAGGTTCCTTCGGTCCAATAAGGACTCATTTATTTTTAATGAACTATTTTTTTCACTGCGTCAAATTCTTCTTTCTATATTCAGTGGGAGATAAGCCGGTTTCTTTTTTAAATGCCCTGTGAAAAGTTGCTTTAGAATTAAAGCCGGAGTCATATAGAATTTCCAGCACATTTTTTCCGCTGGAATTATCAAGAAGCATTTTTTTAGATTCTTCTATCCTTAACCGGTTGGTATAATCGAAAAAATTTAAACCGAAATATTCGTTTATAATCTGCGAAAGCAGTCTGGGATGTATGTCTATATTCTCAGCTAGTTGGGTTATTGTTATTTCCGGGTTAAGATAAGGTTTATTGACGGAAGTATATTCCTCCAGTTTTTTTATCCATCCGTGCGCTGTCTCTTTTGTCAATCCGGAATATTTATACTTGACGTTTTCCTCAATTTTTCTGAATATTTCCGGCCGGGACCATGCCTTAAAAAAAATAATATTAAAATAGATGAAGTATTGAAAAAAATTTCCTAATAGTAAAACCCTGCTGAAATTTTTTAGATAAAATTCGGCATATATAAAAGAAACTGAGATTATGTAGCATATCGTATAACCTGAAACCACGAAAACCAGCCATGAAAAATTCATTTTTGAAATTGAGGAATAATCTTCTTTAAGTTTTTTCCGGACTTCAAACAGGATGTAAAACGATTTTATGATGTAAACCAGCACCTGCGTCCGAAGGATTAAATCAATTAAAATTCGGTTTGAAAAGAATGGATAAGAAGGATCGTCCAGTATTATCCGTTTTGCCCCGGCCGCATGAAAATAAAATGTAAAGGAAAAGAACAGCAGCAGCAGAAAAGCCGGCAGAGCATGCAATAAATCAATCCATTTCAGCTTGAAATCTTTGTAAGCAATTGATTTTACATATAAATAAAAAGAAGGACCCCATAAAAAAACATAAGGGAAACCGATTAAAGCCAGATGCGGATGATCATTAAAGAAGAATTCCGTCTGCAGTGATGCAAGGCCTGTAAAAATACCGGCTGCCTGTGCAAATATGTGAATTCCTAAAATGTAATTTGAAGTATGATTTGTGCTTTTTATGAAAAGAAAAACTGCAAAAATAAGCAGCTGAAAGATCATTATGATATTAATTATGTCCAGCCAATCGACTTTCATAAGGAATAAATCTTTAAGAATTCTACAAAATTTGGAAAAATGAATAAAGATCAAAAGACTTTTAAAAAATATCATTTTAGCTCATTTAAAAGTAGTCTCATTGTATCCGTTGAGACGATTTTTTGCTAATTCTTCATTTTTTTGCTTTTATAAATTTAACTGAACGATTATTTAAGAAGAGGAACTATGAAAATACTTGCATTACTAATTTTTCTTTCATCGGGCTCTGCCTGTTTAGCCCGTATTGATTCATTTTATGTTGAGTTAAAAAACGGGAGCATTTATTCTTATGCATTTATGGAATTAAGGGAGATAAGCTTTGCAGGTACACCTGTGGAAATAAAAGGACATGATGCTGTCCAGAAAATTTATAAATCTTTTATTCTTAAGCAGAATTATCCAAATCCCTTCAATCCAAGCACTACGATCGAATACGAAATTCCTTATTCCGGATTAGTAGAAATTTCTATTTATGATATTCAGGGGCAGTTAGTCCGTAATTTTGGAAGCAGCCTACAGCAACAGGGTGCATATTCAGTAGAATGGAACGGGCATAATAATTCCGGGAATCCGGTATCGAGTGGCGCATACATTTACCGTGTCCACTTCAATGAAAACTTTTTAACCAAAAAATTACTGTTAGTAAGATAAATTATAATTATAAAAGGAAAAACTAAGATGAAAAGCTCTATTCTTCTTTTAATATCATTAATACTTTTTAATTTGTCTGCTTTTACGCAGACAAAAATGATTATTACAAAATATGACGGAGACGCTGATTCCATAAATCTTGAGGATATTAAAAGCATCAGCTTTGGTAACCAGAATCTGATTAAAAATGGTGAATTTAACTTTTCATTGGAAAACTGGCTCACTATCGGTCAGGGAAATAATCCGTATCACCCGGAGGATCCTGGAAGAGCCGGGTTTAATATTGAGAGCGGGATTCTTGAAATTGATATATCAAATCAGGGAATAAGCATTTGGTCTATTATGCTTTATCAGAGGGTTATATTCAGGAAAGGCATCATTTACAGCATTTCATTTGATGCAAAATCCGATTCACTGGTTGAAATTTTATCAAATGTCTGCCAGGAAGGAGGGAACTGGACTAACTATTCCGGCGATTTTAAATTTGAATTAACAGAAACAATGTCGAATTATTCTTACGAATTTACAATGAATACGGAGGGAATGGCCTTATTCCAATTTTGTCTAGGTACTCTGGGAACAAGAAAGATTTTCCTGGATAATATCGTATTAAAAGAAAAATAAATAACAATTGAAGATCATCTAAGAAGATATACCGAATAAAACTTCTGCAGAATATAAAATGCTTTCTTCTTAATTCCCAGGTTCGAAATTAATCCTTTCCTGTTCCAATGATCCTGTATTCCGGGTAAATTTCTGCGGGGTGAGCGGAAATCTGCAAGAATCCAGGGAGTCATTCCGCATAGATTTGGAATTCGTCTCATTAAATTTATCTGGTGCTCATAAACATTCGCTTGATATTCTTCTGTCCATCTTGTTAAGCTGTCGCCGTGAAATCCTTGAAGCGCATCCGCGCCGAACTCGCTTATGATAACAGGTTTGTTGTACTTTGTTTGATAATTAATCTTATCAATTTTATCCGGCAGACCGTCGTACCAGCCGAGGTATTCATTTAATCCTATTACATCTAAATATTCTCCGAAAGGATCGTCAATTATTATTGTATTTTTATTTACGTAATGATTTTCAAGCGCGGCAGTAATTAATCTTGTGCTGTCTAGAAAACGGGCCTGTTCATTTAATTTCTTTAAAAATGATAGTCTTTCATCGCTGAGCGGAGTTTCGTTGGAAACCGACCATAAAATTATTGAAGCCCGGTTTTTATCCCTTGTTATCATTTCTGTTAATTGATTTTTTGCATTCAGGAAAGTTTTTTCATTTTTCCAGAGAATTGTCCAGTAAACCGGAATTTCGGACCAGATAAAAACACCCATTTCATCGGCTAATCTTACAATATTTTCATTATGCGGATAATGAGCCAGCCTAATAAAATTTCCGTTCAATTCTTTTACCCAGTCTAGAATTTTTTTTGCATCTTCTTTAGTATTTGCTCTTCCGCCTCTCAAAGGAGCTTCTTCATGTGCGGAAATCCCTTTCAGGAAAATTTTCTTCCCGTTTAATAAAATATCGGGACCATTTACTTCAATCCTTCTGAAACCTATTTTTTCTTTTACTGTGTCGGTTTCCGATTCAATAATTACATCATAAAGCTTAGGCTTTTCAGGCGACCACAATTCTACTTCGGCATTGAATGAGAAATTACTGTATCCCGAATCATTTGTTGTAAAAGTATTTCCGGATTGAATTTCCGGAATTTTAATTTTTATTTCCTGATTTTTTTGATTCCCGTCCAGCATAATCCATCCGGAAATATTTTTGTCTGATCCTTTACTCAGTTGAATGAAATAATCCTTAATATAAGCAGAAGGAACTTCAACCAAATTAACATCTCTGGTTAATCCTCCGTAATTATACCAGTCGGTATTTAGAGTCGGGACAAACTCCCGGCTTCTTTTATTATCAACCTTTACTATTAAAAAATTATCTTTTTCTTTAACCAGGTTTGTTATTTCGAAATTAAATGGAGTAAAACCTCCCTCATGCTCTCCAAGTTTTACCCCGTTCAGGTAAACAACGGCTTTATAATTCACAGCACCAAAATGAACAAACAGCCTTCTGGTTGGGGTGAGGGCCTGATAATCCGGCAAAAGCCGGGACAGGTCAAAATCTTTTTTATACCAGATTGTTCCCTCATACAGAAGAAGCTTTTCCTTTTGCGTATTCCAATCACCGGGCACTTTGAGAGTTTCCGATTTATCGAAATCATATTCGATTAAATCCCATTTATTTTCAGGTTTTTGATTTTTGAAATATCCGTTATCAGCAGGTTCATAGCGGTAGTTATAGTAGCCGTTTTCATAAGGATCTATAATAAACTGCCAATTTCCGTTCAGAGAAAAAGTTTTGTGTGCTTCAATATTTGTTATTAAAGAATGTTCTTGGGATATAATAACCGATGCGAATAAAAAAATCAGAGGAAAAATTTTGAGAAGCATAGTACACCTGCAGGAATTAATTCAGCGCCAAAATAGTAAATTTTTAGACGAAATTTGGTAAAAATGCTGATAGGTTTAAATTTTTAAGGTTTTCTATAATAATAAATTGCAGTGATTTTACCGTTAAAAACTATCCTATCACTTGCTTTTTAATATTTACTTGCCTTATATTTAAAGTCAAAAAATTCATCTTTCCTAAAAAAGTAAAGTAAATAATGCTTGATGACTTAGATAATAAAATTCTCCAGATTCTCCAAAAAAAAGGGCGAACCAAGAGGAATGAACTGGCTGAGGCTATCGGATTGTCAATACCTTCTGTAAGCGAGCGGCTTCATAAAATGGAGGAGAGAGGGATTATTGAGGGATATTATACAAAAATTAATAGGAAAGCATTCGGATATGATATAATGGCTTTTATTCTCGTAATGATGGATTCCTCTAAGCATTATAAAAATTTAATTGCACATGTAGAAAAAAATCCGAATATACTGGAATGTCATTCTGTTTTGGGCGAGGGTTCGCATATTCTAAAAGCGATTTCGAAAAATACCGATGCGCTTGAAAAGCTCCTCGGCGAGATACAAGCCTGGCCGGGAGTGCTGGGGACTAAAACAACCTTTGTTCTTTCTTCCAGCAAGGAAACGCTTGCAATTGATATCTAATCAATTATTAAATTAATTTAAAAGGAAGGTTATATGGGTAAGACGGATTCACCAATCGATAATATTTTAAACTTTGTTCAGAAGAACAAAATCAAGTTCGTAGATTTAAAATTTATGGACTTCCCGGGGCAGTGGCAGCATTTTACAGTCCCGGCTACGCAATTAAAAAAAGATTCCTTTGATGACGGATTCGGGTTCGACGGATCATCCATTCGAGGGTGGAAAGCAATTAATGAAAGCGATATGCTTATCATTCCGGACCCCAAGACAATGATTGTGGATCCATTCATTCAGGAGGCGACAATAAGTTTGGTCTGCGATGTCTATGAACCGGCAACAAAAGAGAAATATACCAGGTGCCCGAGAAGCATAGCCCAGAAAGCCGAAGCATATCTTCAGTCAACCGGAATTGCTGATACAGTATACTACGGACCTGAAGCTGAATTTTTTATTTTTGACGACGTCCGCTTTGATTCCGCCCCGAATGCAAGTTTCTATAAAATTGATTCTGTGGAAGGGAAGTGGAACAGTGGAAGAGATGAGCAGCCGAATTTAGGCTACAAGCCGAGATACAAGGAAGGTTATTTCCCTGTTCCTCCGACCGATTCTTTAACCGATTTAAGAAATGAAATAGTAATGAACCTCATAGAGTGCGGAATTGATGTCGAAGCACAGCATCACGAAGTAGCGAGCGGCGGGCAGTGCGAAATAGATTTAAGGTTTGTTCCGCTTGTTAAGGCAGCCGACCAGCTCCTTCTTTTTAAATATATTGCAAAGAATACGGCAAAGAAGCATAATAAAACCGTAACATATATGCCGAAACCGATTTACGGCGATAACGGAAGCGGAATGCACGTCCATACCAGTCTCTG
>CAYSGP010000327.1:0-3773 GCA_964430095.1 uncultured Ignavibacteriaceae bacterium | reverse complement strand
ATTCCGGGCTCTCTCCGCCATAGAGGCAAGTTCAACAGATATTTCAATTAAATTTTTCTTATCAGCATCTTTTATTACAGGAACAATTAACCCATGTTCCGTATCTACGGCAACACCGATATTAAAATATTTTTTGTATATGATTTCCTTTTTCTCCATGTCGATGCTGCTGTTGAATTGCGGAAATACTTTTAGTGCTCCCGCTGCTACTTTGATCATAATTGCTGTAATCGTAAGCTTGCCGCCGGCCTTTTCAACTTTAGGATTGAACTCTTTTCTAATTCTTTCAAGCTCTGTTATATCAGCTTTATCATGCTGGGTAACATGAGGTATTGAGACCCAGGCATAGCTCATATGCTCGGCTGTTTTGCTGCGGATGCTGCTCATCCGTTTCCGTTCGACCTCACCGAATTTAGAGAAGTCAGGAAGGGCTTCCTGTTTTACCCCTATCCCGGCTTTTCCTCCCCGTTCTTCATTAAGTTTTTTTACGAAAGCTTTAACATCATCCATAGAAATTCTGCCGTCAGGTCCGGTACCGGGGACTGTATTAATATCTACTCCAAGTTCCCTGGCAATTCTTCTAACGGATGGTGCAGCCGGTGCGGCGTCTTTCAAAATTGGAGGCTGCTGTTCAATCTGCGCAACAACCGGTTCTCCTGCCTGCGTTTCCTCCTTTTTCCCTTCTTCCTTCTCCTCAACTGCTTTCTTTTCTGCTTTCTTTGGTTCTTCTTTTTCTTCTTTAGCCGGTTTCTTATCCTCTTTAGATTCGGAAGAGACTTTGAGCAATGTTTGACCTACTGATGCAGTATCGCCAGGCTTAACGAGAATTTCAGTGATCTTTCCTGTTAAAGTCGAAGGAACTTCTATTGTGGCTTTGTCCGTTTCAATCTCCAGGATTCCCTGATCCTTTTCAATAAAATCTCCTTCTTTAACGAGGACACTAACAATCGAAGCAGAATCTATATTTTCTCCAAGTTCGGGAAGCTTTAACTCTGAAATTTCTTTTTTGCCTGAATCAGATTTTTCCGAAATAGTTTTTTTAGCTTCTTCTTTCTTCTCAACTTTTAATTCAGCTTCCGGTTTAGGTTTAGCATCCTTCTTTTCTTCAGAAGGTTTTTTTTCAGCCGAAGAAGCTGTTTTATCCTCTCCATCTTCCAGATAAACAATTATTTGTCCTGTTTTTACTTTTTCTCCCTCTTTGACCAGAACTTCCTTCACAATACCTGCGGCAGTAGACGGGACCTCAACTGTTGCTTTGTCAGTTTCTATTTCAATAAGGCCTTGTTCTTTTTCGATATTATCTCCCGGTTTTACAAGAATGGAGACAACATCAGCACTTTCAATGTTTTCTCCCAGCTCAGGGAGTTTAATTTCTTGCGGCATATTTACCTAAATATTTATCTAGTTAAGCGAACATTGGATTTAATTTAGAAGGATTTATTTCTAAATCCTTAACGGCTTTTTCTACAGTAACAAGTTTTATTTGATTCTCTTTAAGGAGTCCGTACAATGCAGCGAGCACTATATGTTTGGCGTCGACTTCGAAGAAGTCGCGCAGTTCTTTGCGTCCCTCACTTCTGCCATAACCTTCAGTACCTAATGAAATAAGCCTACCCGGAATCCACCTCGAAATCGAATCAGGAAGAGTTTTCATATAATCAGAAGCAGCAACAAATACGGGCTGCCCTCCGGTTTGTCCGGCAGAAAGGTTTTCCAAAGCTTTGGAGATGTACGGCACCTGAGGCTGTTCAGATGGATGAAGCAAATTCCATCTGTCTGTGGTTAAAGCATCTTTTCTGAGCTCTTTATAGCTTGTTACGCTCCATACATTGGCGGCAATTTTATAGTCTTCCTCCAAAATTTCCTGTGCCTTGAGAGCCTCATTGAGGATTGTACCGCTTCCGAAGAGCTGAACAGAGAGCTTTGCATTCTTCCTTGAAGAAGGTTTAAGTTTATAAATTCCTTTTACAATTCCTTCTTTTGTATCATTAGGCATAGGGGGCATTGCATAATTTTCATTCATTACGGTCAAATAATAAAAAATATTTTCCTGTTCCTCATACATTCTCCTGATCCCGTCTCTGATAATAACTGCCAGTTCATAAGCATAAGCCGGATCATAAGTAACAAGATTCGGGATTGGATAAGCGAGAAGATGACTATGCCCGTCCTGGTGCTGCAGTCCCTCCCCGTTTAGAGTTGTTCTTCCGGATGTGCCTCCAATAAGAAATCCTTTGCACCGGCTGTCGCCTGCCGCCCACATTAAATCGCCGATCCTCTGGAATCCGAACATTGAGTAGTAAATGTAAAAAGGAATCATATTTAATCCGTGTGATGCATAAGCAGTGCCTGCTGCTATGAATGAACACATTGCCCCTGCTTCGGTAATTCCTTCTTCAAGTATTTGCCCGTCCTTGGCTTCTTTGTAGTATAGAAGACTTTCTTTATCGACAGGTTCATAAAGCTGACCAATATGCGAATAGATTCCTATCTGCCTGAACAGGGATTCCATGCCGAATGTTCTTGCTTCATCAGGAACGATCGGGACAATAATTTTTCCCAGTTCTTTATCCTTCAATAATTTTGCAAGAATCCTAACAAACACCATTGTAGTTGAAACTTCGCGTCCTTCGGTTCCCTTATAGAATTCTTTAAATATTTCCTCGGGCGGAGTCTTGATCGGTCTTATATCATGCTTTCTTGATGGAACAAAGCCGCCAAGTTTTTCCCTTCTTTCCAGCAGATATTTTATTTCAGGGGTATCCGGATCGGGTTTATAGAACGGTGCTTTTGCTACATCCTCATCGGAAATAGGAATACCGAATCTTGTACGGAATTCTCTCAATTCATCTTCATTTAATTTTTTCTGCTGGTGAGTGATGTTTTTCCCTTCGCCGCTTTCACCCAGACCATATCCTTTTATAGTTTTTGCAAGAATTACGGTAGGAGATCCTTTATGCTCTACAGCAGCTTTATATGCGGCAAAGACTTTTTCAGGGTCATGACCGCCGCGTTTCATCTTTCTCAATTGTTCGTCATTATAGCTTTCAGCAATTTTAAGCAGGTCATCATCCACACCGAAGAAATGTTCACGAACATATTGCCCGCTTTCGACTGAATATTTTTGGTATTGACCATCCACAACTTCGCTCATTCTTTTGACCAGTTTACCTTCCTTGTCTTTATCCAGTAAAGGATCCCAATCGCTTCCCCAGATTACTTTAATAACATTCCAGCCTGTTCCCCTGAAAATCGCTTCGAGTTCTTGGATTATTTTGCTGTTGCCTCTAACCGGTCCGTCGAGCCTCTGAAGATTACAATTAATTACAAATATCAAGTTATCCAATTTTTCACGAGCTGCAAGAGTAATTGCACCTAGAGTTTCAGGTTCATCGGTTTCGCCGTCTCCAAGAAAAGCCCAAACATGGGTATCATTATTCTTTTTTAATTCTCGGTCATCCAGATATTTTTTAAATCTAGCCTGGTAGATTGCCATAATAGGAGATAGTCCCATGGAAACGGTCGGGTATTCCCAGAAGTCAGGCATTAACCAGGGATGGGGATAGGAAGATAATCCCCCTGCGGGCTTCAGCTCACGCCTGAAATTTTCAAGCTGTTCAATCTTTAATCTTCCTTCAAGAAATGCTCTTGCATATATACCGGGGGAAGCATGTCCCTGGAAATAAATATGGTCGACGTCGTAGCCGTTTTACCCGCGGCCCTTAAAGAAATGATTAAATCCGATTACAAACAAAGTAGCCGAGGAAGAAAAA
>CAYSGP010000326.1:0-3730 GCA_964430095.1 uncultured Ignavibacteriaceae bacterium | reverse complement strand
AATGCTATGGAAGAAATTAATCCGGAAATCCTGAATGTCCGCCCTTTAGAGGGCCTTCACTCGATTTGGGAATTATTTGAGCATTTGAGGATCTCCCAGGAAGATATTTTAAGATACACATTGGATCCAAAATGGGTTTCTCCTTCCTGGCCGGAAGGACACTGGCCGGCTCCCTCTGAAAAAGCTACTCCTGATATGCTGAAAAAATCAATCAATAAATTTAATTCCGATTTTAATGAAGTAATAGATCTGGTAAAAAATTCTAAAATAGATCTAACCGGCGAAATACCCCATGGAGAAGGAAGAACATATTTGAGAGAAATACTTCTTATCATTGATCATAATGCATATCATCTTGGCCAAATTCTTTCAGTAAGAAAAGCATTAGGCGATTGGAAAGCTTAATTTTTCAGTGGAATAAAATTATATCCAGATCTATATTTTTTATTTGGTTTATATAAAATTCATTTAATTTCAAAAAGAGGAATAATTATTCAAGTTTTTTCTAAAATTCTGAATTTTTTTTCAAAAAAATCTTGACTCTAAAAAAATCAGGGAATATGTTGCAATCCAATAATTAAATAACATGATTGGGCAACTAACAGAGGGGTCAGACTATGAGTTTGAGTCACATTGCAAAAACTATCAGCGCTTCACCTACCTTAAAGTTAAACGAAAAAGCTGCAATACTTCGAGAGAAAGGTGATCCTGTAATCCACCTCGGCGGCGGTGAACCGAAAAGTAAAGTACCCATGGACGCAATAATTGCCACCGCATCTCATTTAAATACTGCGGAAATCAGGTATGCTCCGGCAGACGGAATTCCTGCACTTAAAAAGGCAATTATCCGTTATACCGAAGAGTTCTATAACCGCAAGGTTAATGTTGAAAACGTAATTGCATCAGGAGGAGCTAAGCAAGCCATAATGGTAGCTCTTCAGGCAATTTTAAATCCTCAGGAAGAAGTTCTTTATCCGGCTCCTTACTGGGTAAGTTATCCTGAAATGGCAAAACTATGCGGAGCAATTGGAGTTGCGGCATACGCGGAAGACGGATCATTTTATCCGAGGATAAAGGATATTGAACAAAAAGTCGGTCCTTATACAAAAGCTGTAATAATTAACAGTCCCAATAATCCAAGCGGTGTAATGTATCCGGAAGAATTTTACGCAGATATTGTTGATTTCTGCGAACGTAAGGATATCTGGTTAATTATGGATGATATTTATCATCGTCTTTTATTTGATGGGAAAAAACCGATAAACTGCTACAATTATGCAAAGGACCTTACGGAAAATTCCAAGTTAATTCTCATCAATGGAGTATCTAAACAATATGCAATGACCGGTTTCAGAATCGGCTGGGCTGTCGGTAATAAAAAAGTAATTGAAGCAATGTCGAATATCCAGGGACATCAGACTTCAGGTCCATCGGTATTGCTTCAGAAAGCTGCCGTCGGTGCATTAAACGGAATTCAATCCAGTGTGGAAAGCTTAAGGATTACATTGGAAAATAACAGAAATGTAATGATGGATCTTCTGAAATCGTTCAGCGGAGTTAATGTTACAAAACCGGACGGCACTTTTTACTGCTTTGCCGATTTCAGCAATTATGAAAAAAGTTCAAACAAACTTTCCGAATTTTTAATTGATAAAGTGCTTGTCTTAACAGTCCCGGGAGGCGAATTTGGATTGGAAGGTTATTTGCGATTAAGTTACTGCGGTACAATAAAAGAAATCCAGGAAGGAATTGAACGAATGAAATGGGCTTTAGATCCGAATTCACCTAATGAACTTTATATTGGCGACAGAAAATTAGTGAGGGATTGGTCATGAGTAAATATCTAGAATTTAATACCCCGGCATTAAAAGATGCAAAAGCACTCTCATCCGATTTCGGATTGGATAATCATGGCCTTCTTTATTTAGATAATGTATACTGGAATCTTCCCGAATCCTCTTTGTATGAGGAAATCGTATTCCGTAATGAAGGCAAGATTGTTGAAGGCGGACCGATTGCAGTAAAGACCGGGAAGCATACAGCCCGTGCTGCAGCAGATAAATTTATTGTTAAAGAAGAATCGACAGAAGATAAAATCTGGTGGGGCGTTTATAACCGTCCTTTCAGCAGCGAGAAGTTTAATGCAATGCTTGGCAGGCTGCAGGCATATGCACAAGGAGAAGAATTCTTTGTTCAGGACTGCTACGCCGGGGCTGACCCGGAATATAAAATGCCGATTAGAATTATTACTGAAAAAGCATGGCACAGCTTATTCGCCCGGAATATGTTTATTACGACCAACAATCGCGATGAATTAAAAAAATTCATACCGGATTTCACAGTTATTGCGGCTCCAGGCTTTAAATTGGATCCCAAAGTTGATGGTTCAAGAACGGAAACCGGAATAATCCTGAACTTTGAAGCAAGAATGGCGGTAATCGCAAATTCTCAGTACGGCGGAGAGATCAAAAAATCGATCTTTACTGTTTTGAATTTCCTTCTGACTTTCAATGACGTCCTGCCGATGCACTGTTCGGCTAATGTTGGAAATAACGGCGATGCTGCATTGTTCTTCGGATTAAGCGGAACCGGCAAGACAACTCTTTCCGCCGATCCGAAAAGAAAGCTGATTGGAGATGATGAACATGGCTGGAGTTCAAACGGTGTATTCAATTTTGAGGGCGGATGTTATGCTAAGGTTATCCGTCTATCTCCGGAAAGCGAACCAGAGATTTACGCAACTACAAGAAGATACGGCACAATAATCGAAAATGTTGTGTATGACAGCGTCAGTAGAAAAATTGATCTTGATGATGATGCGGTTACGGAAAATACACGTGCTTCATATCCACTCGAGTTTATTCCAAATATAGTTCCGGACGGATATGTAAAAGCACACCCGAAAAATGTAATCTTTCTTACTTGCGATGCATCCGGAGTTTTACCTCCAATTTCTAAATTAAATCCGGAACAGGCTCAATATCATTTTATTAGCGGCTATACATCAAAAATTGCAGGAACTGAAATAGGACTCGGGATAGAGCCGCAGATTACTTTCAGTGCATGCTTTGGTGCACCGTTTATGGTCCGCCATCCTTATGAATATGCAGCTATGCTTAAGCAAAGAATGCTGAAGCATAATGTAAATGTATGGCTGGTAAACACCGGCTGGGTGGGAGGAAGATTTGGTGTCGGAAAGAGAATAAGCATAAGGCATACACGAAATCTGCTGAATGCAGCTTTAGACGGCAGACTAGATAAAGTTGAATATAGAAAAGATAAATTATTCGGATTCGAAGTCCCGACAAGCTGTCCCGATGTACCCACCGATGTACTTGACCCGGCTTCATCTTGGGGAAACAAAGATGAATACTGGAAAAAATATGATGCATTAGCAGCCCGATTTATTGAAAACTTCAAGCTGTTTGAAAAAGAAACCTCTGAAGAAGTAAAAAAAGCCGGACCGAAAAGAATAAATATGGTTATGGCGTAAATTTAATTAGGTAGAGACGCATCGCGAAGCGTCTCTACCATGCCTTTCCTCAAAAACCCAATCCTTTTGATCATGCATATAACACAGACATTCATATCTATGCATTATTATATTAATCATCAAAATTAAATTTGATTCCAAATATGAGAAGTGATTCTAATTTTAAAATCAAGAAACTTCAATTCGAAGCTTCAAAAAGTTCCGGTAAAGTAAGCGCGGTAATTTATGAACCTGAAA
>CAYSGP010000325.1:0-5306 GCA_964430095.1 uncultured Ignavibacteriaceae bacterium | reverse complement strand
ACTCAAGTCCCCGTATCTCATTTATTGTCGTAACCTGCACCCCGTATCCCGGCTTCTCAGAAATATTATATCTTGCCGAAGTCATCATGGTCCTGATGTTATTTAAAAAGAACTTGAGGGAAAACCTGTTTTCTTTACCGTATTCTTTTTCAAGAAGCGAGATAATTTCCTTTAAAGTATTCAGGAAAACCGATAGACTTTTTATATTTTCTTCAATGCCGTTTCCGGAATTATTGATTAAAACCGCTGGCAGCTCCATTTTGAAAACAAGCTCAGTCAGCTTATCATAAAATTCAATCAAAGTCATTTTTTTATCAAAGGGTTTTAAATAGCGGTAGAGCTTTTCAATATCCTGCAGAGCATTGCTGTAAATCTTTTTCAGGTATTCCTGGTTTTCTGAATTAGCTTCTTCTTCCCGTTTTAAAAGGAGCGCATCTTTAAGGGTTTGCTTCCAATGTTCGTATCCGGAAATTATCTTCAAATCAACCGAAGCTTTCAGAAGGGAGGATAAATTAATTTCTTCAATTGATAAATATCCTCCGCTGAGCGCCCTGAAAATATTTTTATAATAAAAATCATTCTCTAAAATTTCCAGGAAATTCAATATCGAAATTACCGGCTGCGAAGTGCTTAAAGAAAGCCTGTCGGTAAGATTGAAAGGAAGTCCATATGAAGAAAAAATGTCTCTGATTACCGGGGAATAGCCCTGGATGAGATTAAATGCGACGCAAATACTGCTGGGTTCGGCGTGTTTTTCATAAATAAGAGATTTTATCTCTTTGGCAATTAATTCAATTTCATTTTGCCTGGACAATGCTTTTATTTTTATAAAAAAATTTTCTCCGGCATCTTTGAATTTTTTTTTCTCCTCCTGACCAATTGAAAAGGAAAATAAATGCTTCATTAAAAAAAATTTAAAGGAATTCCCGATATCGGATTCATCTTTTACTTCAAAAAAGCCTCTCCAAATGAAATCATTGTAGCATTTATCAAGGTGGGAAAAAATCAGGGGATTTTTCCCGAAGTAGTCAAAAGAGATGAACAGGTTCAAACTTTCTATGCCTGCAGCGGAATTTACTATTTCAACTTCAGGAATGGTAAACTCATCGAAGCCGCTGATTACTGCTAGATTTACGTCAGGGAATAATTCGCGGAAATTCTCTCCGAATTTATTCGGCGGAAGATTATTCAATTCAAAGTAAACGTCTCCGATATCGCTGACGGACAATTCCCTGCACCTCGACTTATACACTTCATAAATATTCGCAATATCATCTGCTTTAAATTTCTCGGAACCCCGGATCACCCGGGTTTCTTCTCTCAAATGATCGGGCGAAATTCCATGCTTCTTATATTCTGCAATTACATTCATAATCCTGCTGAGCGTGCCGACCGGAATTTCATTCTTATAATTAGAGAAATATTTTATCCTGCCGGCATTAAGTAATTCGTAGAAGCAATGTTTTAGTAAAATTGAAGAAGCTGCTTCACTTAAGATCTTTCCTGTTGAAGCCTTGAGAAATAAAAGTTTTTCTGCAAAGGTTCCGATTGTATCAATATTTATTTTACCGGCGGCACCCTTCGGAGAGCGGTTAATAATTTCTTTCTTTAAACTTCTTTGCTTTCTATTAGTCGGTACAATAAGCAGCAGTTCATCCAGCTTCCCTGCTGAAATTTTTGCATTTATCCTTGAATCTATGTCAATGGAATCTATCTTTGATTTAGTTAAAATCATTAAAAAAAACCGTTTTATTTAAATATTTTAAATATTAACCCATTAATGAGCGAATAGGCGGTATAAAATAACAAATTTTTTGTGTTAAGACGCTCGCGAGATAAATTAATTAGTTGAATTTCATTTATACTTTTGTATTTTTTAAACTAAAATAAAATCAATATGAACAAACTGATCTTTATTTTACTATTAATTATTCCTTTCTTCAATTCAAATCCTCAGGAAATCGGGGAATTAGCTCCTGATAAAAAACCTGAAGAATTTCCTGATAATGCTTTAGGAATCGATATAATTTTCAGTGAAGGAGGAGTAGGCCTGGGAACATTCTACAGAAGAGAAATTTCACAGAAAATTACTCTCTTTGGTGATCTGTCAATTTCCGAGTCAAAAGATGAACAGGAATTTGATTATTATGATATATTCGGGCGGCCTATACCGGTGTTCGGGAAAAAGAACAGAGTATTTTTAGTCCCCTTAAACCTTGGATTACAATACAGGCTGTTCGAAGGAATAGTTTACGACAATCTGCGTCCCTATTTAAATTTAGGAGTGGGACCCTCTATTGTTTTTACAACTCCGTATGAAAAAGAATATTTTGATGCATTCGCAAAGGCTCATGCTAATTATGCAGTAGGAGGCTACGCCGGCTTCGGCGCTAATTTCGGTCTTGATAAATCAAGCCTAATCGGAATAAACCTGAGATATTATGTAATCCATCTTTTGAATGAAGGAGTTGAGACTCTTAACGGAAAGCATAGAAAAGATCTGGGAGGAATCTTTTTAACTTTGAATTTCGGATTTATGTATTAAATTGAATCCGTCTGTCCGCTTACTTGAAAATTATCTTTCCACTTGATCGTACATCCTATCGAAAAAGTTTCGGGAATAGAAATTTCCTTTCCGCTGAGAAGCTCATCTAAAGCATTTCTTAGATATTTGCTCTTTACTTTTTCCGGAAACTGCCAGTTATCATCTATCTTCCCGTGATAAGCAAGTTTTCTTTCCCGGTCAAATAAAAATATTTCGGGAGTATGCGAAGCATCAAATGCTTTTGCTGCAGACTGATCTTCATCTCTCAAATAAGGAAATTTGAACTGCTTTTCCTTTGCTCTCTTTATCATCCCATCGAAAGAATCTTCGGCATATAACGAATCATCATTAGAATTTATTGCTGCCACCTGAACTCCTTTATCGGCATAATCATTCTGAACAGCTTTAATCCTTTCTTCATATGCCTGTACATACGGACAATGATTGCAGCTGAAAATTATAATTAAGACCTTTTTATCTTTAAAAGAATCCAAAGTATACTCTTTCGAATCCACTCCCTTCAGAGCAAATGCAGGAATTTCAGATCCGATTTTCAAAGTCGATGTACCCATAATTTCTCCTTTTTAATGCAAGTGCTTAGTAAATAAATCAGGTTATAATTAAATTAGAATAAAAAATGTTAATAATAATTATAATTATTTTAATAATTAACAGGATAGACATGGCACAAGATCTTGATTTTGCAAACCGGCTGTACTATGATTATGAAAATTTTAAGGAGAAATCAATCACTCACAAAAGGTTTAAGCATTCGGATCTTCTGCCGATCATAGAAAAATTAAATAAAAATATCTTCCGGGTTAAAAAAGCAGGGGAATCGGCAGAGGGACGCGATATTTTTTTAATCACTATCGGTTCGGGAGAAAAGAAAATATTTCTCTGGTCTCAAATGCACGGGGACGAACCGACAGCCACCATGGCTATCTTTGATATATTTAATTTCTTTTCCGATAATTCAAGATTTTCAGACTTTAAGAAGAAATTGCTTGAAAGTGTGACAATTTATTTTATGCCGATGGTAAATCCGGACGGCGCAGAAATTTATCAGCGGAGAAATATTTTCAGTGTTGATCTGAACAGGGATGCAGTCAGGCAGCAGATGCCTGAAGCAAGAATTTTAAAAAACACTTTCGACAGCCTCAAAGCGGAATTCGGATTTAACCTGCATGATCAAAGCACAAGGTATTCGGCAGGGAATTCTTTTAAATCTGCTGCCCTCTCCTTTCTAGCTCCCTCCATCAACAGTGAAAAAACAATTGACAATGTTAGGGAAAAAGCGATGAAGCTTACTGCAGAGTTGTTCGGAATACTCTCATGCTTTATACCCGGTCATATAGCAAAATACAGCGACGACTTTGAGCCGCGCGCATTCGGAGACAACTTTCAAAAATGGGGAACAAGCACAATCCTGATTGAATCGGGGGGATGGAAAGACGACCCCGAAAAACAGTTCATCAGGAAGCTGAACTTTATTGCACTGGTAAGTTCTTTTAAAAGCATATCCGAAAAAAATTATTCAGACGAATCACTCGAAACATATGAAAGCATTCCGAACAATGAGGAATTGCTGATAGATCTTATAATCAGGAATTTAAAATTCAAATCAAAAGGCACCGAGTTTCTGCTCGATTTAGGAATTAACCGGGAAGAGATGAATGCCGATACAGGGGAAAATTTTTATTACAGCTCTTATGTGGAAGATGCGGGCGACCTTTCCGTTTTCTTCGGTTATGAAGATTATGATTTCTCAGGGTTTGAACTGGTTATAGGAAGGAAGTATGAAAAAGTTTTTGATTCGTTATCCCAAATAGAAAAAATTAATTTTACAGAACTTTATAACCAGGGTTTTACCGCAGTTCAATTAAAAGCTGTAAAAACAATTGGTGAAAATTCTCTTCCTGAATATTCTAATTTTCCTATAAATATTTTAATCAATGACAAGACTGACGTAAAAGAGAATATAGAAATCGAAGGACCGGCAGATTTTGTCATTAAAAAGGATGGAAAAGTTAAATATGTAATCATCAACGGATTTCTTTACAATGTTGAAAATTCAACCGGAGATATTAAAAACGGATTGATTATCAAATAGAAAATCCTTCAAAATTAGTTGATTTATAAAGAAAATCTAACCTATTTCCGGAAAGGTTAGTATTAAAAAAGAAGGTTTTATGAAAAATCCAGGGGTTTCTAAATAGTGATTATTCTTGATTATAGGGGAATAGTTTAATATTTTATAAGTCCGCAAATAAATTATTTAGGAATTAATGGCACGGATAAAAAACGTTGAAGCATTTTGCAGCATCTGCAACACGGTAACAAAGATGGAATTAGCCGGTGAAGTTTCAGGGACGGAACCCGAAAATAAAAGATGGGCAAAATGCAAAAAATGCAAACAGACTATGATTATTAATATTGCAGAAGATATTAAGATTTCCAAACCTTCCCTGGAAGGAATTGAAAATGAAAATTGCACGGTGTATTCTCCTGCAAAATCATTTTCCGTGGGAGAATCCATTTATCATGAAAACTGGAATGATTTCGGGAAAGTAGTTTCCAAAGAAGTTTTATCGAACGGCAAAAGCTCCATTGCCGTTGAGTTTCAGAAATCCGGATTAAGAAAATTAATCGAATCATTTAATATTTAAAATCTTGCCACCGGCAGGCAGTAAAGCGAGGTGATAGTTTGGTCGGTATTAACGTTGGCGAAAATGAATCCATTGACAAAGCTCTAAAAAGA
>CAYSGP010000324.1:0-4085 GCA_964430095.1 uncultured Ignavibacteriaceae bacterium | reverse complement strand
TAGGTTTGTTAAGGGAACAAGAGTTCAAGTTCAAGTGGAATTTACTTGAACCTGAACTTGAACTTTTTTCTTCATTGGAATCAATTAAATTTTATGAATATTTCCTTTGAAGTTTCAATTTTGATTCCCGGAATATTTTTTAAGAGATCTTTTATCTTCTCCATATTCCGGGATTTCAATTTAAATAATTCTTGCAGATCTTCCTTACTGTCCAGCAATTTATTAAAATCCAATTGAAATAAAGTGACTTCCGGACCTTCAACATAAGCAGCATTGCTTTCAGCAATAGAGCCATTAGTTCGCATAATAAGGGAGATACTGAGATCTTTCATTAAATCAAGAGCTTCTTGTGTAAAAGTTGAATCTCCTGAGGAATCAGGCGCAGCAGACTCACTTGTTGAGTCTGTCCCCTCTTCGCTTGAGCCTGCGGAATCTTCCATTTCAGGAAATGAAATAAATATTTCCGAAGGAGATCCTTTTTTAAATTTAAAAATCAAATCACTTCCTGCAGCTTCGGTAATATTCAGCGGTATGTCATTCTGCGGAATTTTTTTCAGGCTGATGTCATCCAGATTCTTAAAAGCATATAATGCCCTAAAACCTTTCTTATTTCCCTCCTCAATCTTTTCGCCTGAAACATAAGTTACCCCTTTTCCAAGACTGCCGGCCCGCTCCTTTAAATTATTTTCATCAAAAATATTAAAATCCTGCTGCTGGGTTGAATCGGAAGTAAAAGCTGCCGAAAATCCTTTCATCATTTCAACAACTTGTTCACTCATTACCATGGTTTCCTCGATGGTGCCGGAGCCGTCTTTATTCACAGTAATTAAAGTTTTTACTTCAATGCATCCCGTGAAAACCAGTAAAAGAATCGTGATAGAGAAAATAAAATAATTTTTCATTTTTGATTTTTTCTTAATTCTTTAGTTGCAGTTCAATGTTCATTATTTAAAGTAAATTGCTTGCAAGCTCGGCAAGTTCAGATCTTTCCCCCTTTACAAGGTTAATATGCGCATAAAGTTTCTGCCCTTTGAATCTGTCGATTAAATATGAGAGTCCGTTAGACTGTGAATCCAGGTAAGGATGATCTATCTGATAAATATCTCCGGTAAAAACTATTTTAGCACCCGAACCTACCCTTGTTATAATTGTTTTTATTTCATGAGGAGTTAAATTCTGAGCTTCATCCACAATAAAAAATATCCGCTGCAGGCTTCTTCCGCGAATATATGTAAGAGGTTCGATAACCAATTTTTCTTCTTTTATAAGATTATTTATCTGCTGGTGCTGCTTTTCTGTTTCTGAAAACTGATCCTGGATTACGCGAATGTTATCCCACAAAGGCTGCATATAAGGTTCTATTTTGCTCTGCACATCGCCAGGAAGGAAACCGATATCCTTATTGCTTAACGGCACAATTGGTCTTGCAATAAATATCTGTCTGTAGTTTTTTCTTACATGGAGTGCACTGGCAAGTGCAAGGAGCGTTTTACCTGTACCGGCTTTACCCGTCAATGAGGCGATAGAAACATCATTATTAATCAGTGCATCAACGGCAAAGGTCTGCTCTGCATTCCTCGGCTTAATTCCGTATGCAACATTCTTATCAACTTTCTTAAAATAGCTGGTATCCTGGTCAAGGTATGCAAGCGCTGACCTGCTTTCATTTCTAAAAATAAAATATTTATTGGGCACAGCTTCTATTTTGTACTTTTTTAAAACAGGCTGCGCCGGTATTTCATAAGGCGGCTGAAAAAGTTTTACAATCAAATCGTCATCAAATTCCTCGACTACTTCATTCCCGCTGTAAAGATCTTCCAGGTTTCCAATCCTGTCGGTTGTATAATCCTCCGCCAATATACCAAGCGCTTTCGCCTTCATGCGGAGATTTACATCTTTTGTTACAAGGACTACTTTCCCGTTATTCCTGTATTTTTTATTCCAATCGTAAGCTATGCTGAGCACCCTATGGTCCGGATTATCTTCTTTAAATATTTCCCGGAACTCCGGGCTAATCCCTTTTGAAATAGCAATCCGTACTTTGCCTAAGCCTTTCCCCATCGGGATGCCGCCGTTAAAAAGAGCCTTCCCCGTCATAGAGTCCAGGGTACGGGCAAATTCTCTAGCATTAAGATTGATAACCTGGCTTCCTCTTTTAAAGTGATCAAGCTCTTCAATGACTGTTAAGGGAATAACCACATCATTTTCTTTAAACTGTCTGAATGAGGATGCATCATGAAGAATCACATTAGTATCGAGGATAAAAATCTTGGGAGATTTTTCAGAGGAGGGATTCGGATTTTTCATTTATAGAATAATGTTAACTAATTTTTACAAATATCTGTATTTTATAATTTTATCACAAGTTAAAAAATCTTTAAGAAAAAGAAAATCAGTATTGTCCAAATTATTTTTTTCAGTATTGTCCAAATTATTTTTTTAGTAAGGAAAATATGTAAAAACAATCCATTTTCGGAATTATTTTTCATGATTCTGATACTATCCCATGTCTTTCATAAACGATTAGGATAAATGCTGTCCAAGGCATTTCATAATAATAGTACAATGTACTTTTCATAGTGTAGTAAAAGCACAAAAGAAACATGCACTTTATCCGAAGGATCCTTTGGAAAAGAAATTCCTACCAAAGGTAGATAAACTAGATTATCATTTAATCTAAAAGATTCATCAAATTATATGGATGAAATACTTAGTCCTCTTTTTATACCGCTAAATCTAGAAAACCATATTCACCTAGAACTTTCGTACGATTTAGGCGGCAGTTTTAAACTTATTCAAAGGCTGGTTACTTTAAGGATAATATTTATGAAAGACGGGTTTACTATAGGAAGGATGAAAATGTGCTGCAAGGTGTTGAGTTAAGCGGTGAGTAGGGCGACGGTCATTCAGCTGTTATTCGATTGTCATAGCGTCATCATTTTATCGAAGGGATGACGGAAATTAAGAAAAAGGTCTCGTTTTCTTTTATAAGTTACTGCCAATAATTTGGTTGAAAAATGAACTTCTAAAAAGAAAATAGACCTTGAGATGGAAACTAACAGAAATTTATCATATAAATATTATATCTGAATAGATTGGTCACAACAGGACATGTGTTTGGCCGGAATAAGAGCAGAATCAAATGAGCCAACAACAAAATTTATTCCTTCAGGTATAAAAAAGATAAAGGAGTTAAACGGACTGAGAGGGGGAAAAAATATTAACAATCGAAGAAACAACCGGGAGCCGCTGGTTATATGCGGAGATGCTGGAGAGTGTAAACAAATCTATATATGTGATCCATACGGGAATTCACTGTAAATATCAAAATTTAAAAGATTTTGATTGTTATGTTTACAAACCAATTAAAATTTAAACTTATAAATAGAATCCCTTCATTAAATTATTTTCGATAAATTATTATTCTCTGTATTTTACGAAAACTCAAAAACAAAGTATAAAAAGGGAGCTGCCACAAATGTTTCAAGTTCCAAAAGAGTTGTGCATATTTTATAAATCCTGATAATTTATAAATTAAGTTATTGCTGCCGGATAATCTTAAAGAATCAAACCAAAAGACCGGTATATTTCCTAACAACTTCTTTTTCTGATTTTCAATTTTATATTTGTATTCGATCTGTTCGGTTTTTGATACGGGTATTTCCCGGATACATGTTAGAATTTCAGATGGTACAGGTGCATTAAAGTTGTTTATTAAATATTCCAATCCATTTAATAAAGGAAAAATTAAACGTCTTTTTCTCGCCTGTGTTATCAACCGGTTCCAGTCAAACTCATGTTTTGTTAAATTTAAAACAAACATGGCATCCGCTACCCAGCGGAATGGGGGAATAATACTCCACTTCATTCCGTGAATACATATATGCAGAAAAAAATCGGCAGGATTAAGCGCATAAACCGGTATATTATTAATTTTGGTCTGAAGAGCTCCATCCCAAAAATCATCGTCATCATCTGACCGGCAGGATTCAATAAGAAGATGCCAATGAAGATCAAGACGATGAAGACCATTTGAATTTGTAAACCCGGAGCTATGCATGATTGGCATAATCATTTCTGGAAAT
>CAYSGP010000323.1:0-5847 GCA_964430095.1 uncultured Ignavibacteriaceae bacterium | reverse complement strand
TAGCGGCAAACCTGGCCGCTAAATGATGGTATTTGTTACTTTTTGAAAGGCAGTAGGCAAGTTCGGTTTTTGTATAAATTTTATTAAGAAACTGATCGCCGAAAGATTCTACGCTCTTCTTAATTCGATCAATTTCAATTATATCTATGCCGATGCCGATGACCATTGACGCGCAAATTTTAATTTAAATTAATATTTAGTTTTAATAAACTCTATCAATCTTAAATATAAGTGATTGAATGACTGAAGTAATTTCGAATTTCGGATTTCCAATTTCGAATTAGAGAATGAACTCCAATTTTTGCTCAATCGTTACATTATATATAATTTCATATGTCTTTGAATCCGCAATTCGAAATTCATCCATTCATCCATTCATTCTTCAATACCCTTCCGCAGCTCCGTTTCCTCTCGAATCTGATGCTCCATAAATATTGTTATTATCGTTGTCGATTAAAATACCCTCCACACATCCGAGAGTTACCGCTTCTCCAATGGTTTCTCCTTTTTCAATAAGAGCTTCTTTCACATCGGAAGGAAGTCCAAAATTTTCGTAATTAATCTTATCCGGAAACCATTGATGATGGATTCTGGGCGCATTGATCGCTTCCTGAATATCCATTCCGAAATCAATTACATTCATTATTACCTGGAGAACTGCTGTAATTATTGTGGAACCGCCCGGAGAACCGGCTATTAAAAAGGGTTTATCATCTTTTAAAACAATTGTAGGAGTCATTGAGCTAAGCATTCTTTTTCCGGGTTGAATCGAATTTGCTTCATTTCCGAGAAGCCCAAATTGATTCGGCACTCCGGGTTTTGCACTGAAGTCATCCATTTCATTATTCAGCAGAAAACCGGCACCTTCAACTACAATTTTATTACCGAAAGCTGAATTCAATGTTGTTGTAGTGCTTACTGTATTTCCATATGAATCGCAGATAGAATAATGTGTTGTTTCATTACTCTCATGCATGAGAACCGGTGAACCTGGTACTATTTGGGAGGAAGGTACGGCATTGCCGGCAATCTTTGAAAAAAGTTCTTTGCCGTACTCCTTTGAAATGAGCCATGACTGAGGCACGTTATAGAAACCGGGATCGCCTAAGTGGATGGAACGGTCAGCATATACATATTTCATGGCTTCTGCCAATTTAAAAATGTAATCACTGCTCCCCCAGTCTTCTTTTACAAAGCTGCAGCTTTCAAGAATATTCAGAAGCTGAATTAATGCAATACCTCCTGAGCTGGGCGGAGGCATAGATACAATCGAATAATTTCTATAGGTTCCAGTAACCGGTTCACGTTCAACAGGCTGATAATCTTCCAAATCTTTTAAGCTGATCAGACCGTTAAATTCTTCTACTTGTTTAACAATCAGTCCGGCAATTTTTCCTTTATAAAAACCATCTCTTCCCTTCTCTTTAATCTGCTTTAATGTAAATGCGAGATCATGCTGTCTGAAAGTATCACCTTCACAATATTCATTTCCCGTTTTTGTAAATATTTTAGCGGATGAGGGATATTTCTTAAAATCCATTAATGAAAAATTAATACTTTGGGCTGCTGCATAATCGAGAACAAAACCTTTTTCAGCCAGGTCAATTGAAGGCTGGATAACTTCCTGCAAAGTCATGGTTCCGTATTTTTCCAATGCATATATCAATCCTGCAACGCTGCCGGGTACACCGGTTGATGCAGTACCGGCGACACTAAGCTCAGGCATATAATTACCATTTTCGTCCAGGAACATATCTCTGGTTGCGGACAGGGGAGCTTTTTCCCGGAAGTCAATTGCAGTATTTTTTCCGTCTTTAAGATGAATAACCATGAATCCGCCGCCGCCGATATTTCCTGCAGAAGGAAAAGCAACTGCCAATGCAAATCCCACTCCCACGGCAGCATCAACTGCGTTTCCTCCTTTTTTCATTATTTCAACACCTATTGATGATGCAAGCCGATTTGCAGAAACAACCATCCCGTTCCTGCCCCGGACAGGTTCGGGTGCTTCTGCGCTAAGAGATGCCGAGAATACAATTAATAAAAAGATAATCAGGCATTTTTGGGGAATCAGAATCAACCTCTCACGCATTTTTATATAAAAAATTTCAGAACATGTCAACATCCGCATCTACTTTAAACCCATCTCCTTTAAGCTGTTCAAGTATCAGCTTTGAAAGTTCATTCAGCTGTTTTAATGAGCTCTGAAGATTTTCAAAGACTTCTTTATCATAAACAAGCTTCCCTATATTATTCTGCTGGTTCATAATCTGGTCGGTAAAAGTATTTACTTTAGTTACAAGCGCATCGGTTTTATTCATTATAGATTTAAAATCTTCCAATGAAGCTTTCATTCCTTCCTTATTCTCTTTAAGGAAATTGTTAGCTTCTTCAGACAATTCCGCACTGTTTGAAGCGAGCTTATTAAAGTTCGCCCTGTTTTCAATAATTAATTGATTCATCTGGCTTGTTAAAGAGCGTAGATTAGATACGGTGGTTCTTATATCGCGGTTTAATGTTTCATCCGTAAGATAGCCGTTAATCGCATTCAAGCTGGTCTTCATATCTGAAATCAAAACAGTTATGTCCTGCTGAACCGTTCCCAGCATTGACATCACGGCGGGAATATCGGCAGTAAAAGTGCCGCTTTGAACTTCACTGAAATCAAGAGGTTCATCTGATGCCCCGGGATTAATATCAACTTTTTTCCCGCCCATTAAATCAAGCATAGCAATGGAGAACGCGGCGTCTTTATTTAATTTTACATCATTATCCAGAGATAATACCACAATAACCTTGTTGTCTACAGCTTGAAGATCGTCAACAACTCCTTTGCGCACTCCGCTGACCGTTGCATAATCCCCGATCTCCAGTCCCGATACATTATCAAACCTGACTTGAAGCATCTTCTCTTTTGAAGCAAGGCTGCAATTTTTTGCCCAGGTTAAAATCCATATAAAAATAATTATCCCTACTGCAATAGTAACGCCGACACGGATTTCAGTTTTTCTCTGATCTTTCATTTTAAATTCTTTTTTTGTTTTTCAATTTAATGAAGATGAGCTTGGGTGATCTTCATTGTGATTCAAAAAGTTTTTTTATTTTTTCAAGTTCATCGGCAGTTATTAAACTGTCGGCAAAAATTATTTTTGCGGAATCAACAAGCTTTTCCATTTCTTCACCATTAATATTGATTTCTTTTTTATTCTTCATTCTGCTGTGCACGAAATTATCCATCAGAACTCTTAAAGAATCCTTCTCGGGGGTTTCTTTTACATTTTTCATTTCACTATTAATACCTTCAAAAACGAAACCTTTAATGAGTTTTTCCCCCGGTTTAAGGATGAGTTCATCAAAATAATTCTGCACCAGGAACAGAATCACGGCAATGAGCACCGTTAAGACAATAATGATTTTTACAAAGCAGCCTTTTTTCAAAAATCATTCCCCTTCAATTTTTTCGATTAATACTTTCTTTATCCTTTTATTTAAAACTTCCTTTACCGTAAACTTATAATTTTCCAGAATGAAAGAGTAGCCGTCTTTCGGAATCTGCCCGGCATAATTTAAAATCAGACCGGCAAGCGTTTCAAAATCTCCGCCGCCAGGATGTATATTTAAATTCAGAAGCTCGTTCAATTCATCAATGGATAATTTTCCCTGGGCCAGAAAAGAGGCTTCACCAATTTTTGTAACCGGATTTTCTTCCTGGTCGTATTCGTCCTTTATTTCACCTATTATTTCCTCAAGGATATCTTCCAAAGTAATCAGGCCTGCCGTACCTCCGAATTCATCGACTACAATAGCGATATGCATTTTCTTCTCCTGGAATTCACGCAGCAGATCATTAATTTTTTTGCTCCCCGGAATAAACATTGCCTTGCGTGCGATCTTGGTTAACGAAAGCTGTTTTCTTTGTTCTTCATTCTTAAGATAACTAAGAATATCTTTAGTTTGAATAATCCCGAGTATATTATCGAGATCATCTTTATATAAGGGGAGCCTGCTGTAGCCCGAAGTAGTTATAATTTCCAGGAGCTCATTAAAATCAGCATCAGCGGATACAGCACTCATATCGACGCGGGGCGTCATAATTTCTCCTACATCAACAGAATATAAATCCGTAATCCCCTGTATAAGCTCCTCCTCATCTTCAATATCGGATTTAGTTTTTAATGAAGCTGCTTTTCCGGAAATTTCAGATGAAATTTGATTAGTTCTATTCTTTTCTTTCTTGCTGCCCTGTAAAGAAATCCTGGAAATCTCGTTAATAGTTTCGGATACGGGATAAATAAAAATATTTATCCAATACAAAGGGTAAACTGCAATATCGGAGAAAAACCTGGTTCTTTTTACAATCCAGGCTTTAGGCAGAAATTCTCCCAGGAAAATAAAAATTAAGGAAGCTATGAGTATTAAAAAGATCAAAGAAATATGCAGAGAAGTTCCGGAAGATGCAGAATATTCAAAAACTAAAGAAGCTGCGGTAATTATTAAAGCTGCCTTGATAAAAGTTTTAGCAGCCAGTACAGCAGTTAAAAGCTGGCGCGGATTATCCAGGAAATAGTTTAAATACCGCCTCTTTAATTTGATCTTTTTTTCATCTTCCCCGGTGTTCCCCGTATTTTGATCGGCATTTTTTCTTGATTTGATCGAAACAAATGCTGCTTCGGAACCTGAAAAAAAAATATATAAGCAGAGCAATATTAATATAATTACAATTTTAAGCTGCCAATCAATATCCAAAAATCAAATTCCATTATTAAACAGAAATTTAAAACGGAAGATCGTTATTCTCGTCTACTTTCATTTCAGGTTCGGCTGATTCTCCGGCACTGCTGGGAACCGACTCTTTGCTGCTTTCACTGGGTTCAAGAGGAATAATTCTTTCGGCAACAACTTCGGTGGAATATCTTTTTATTCCTTCTTTATCGGTGTAATCCCTTTTATTCAGTCTTCCTTCAACATAAAACTTTTTTCCTTTTTTCAGGTTCTCCTTAAAAAAATCGGAGAGATTATAACCGACAATATTATGCCAGGTTGTTTCGTTTATCCAATTCCCGTCCTTCCCTTTATAGCTGCTGGTAGTAGCCATAGTAAAAGTAGTAACGGAAACGTTTGTTGTTGTAAATCTGGTTTCGGCATCTTTCCCGAGATTACCGATCAGCATTATTTTATTAAGGGAGAAAGCCATTTAGCCTCCGGATTTTTTGTTGATTATTCTTTATTAGAAGCAGAATTACACCCTCGTCAGAAATTTAATTTAACAATTCTTTTGTATAAAACAAAATATTGAGGCGGAAAAAATATTAAGAATATTTTATTTAATGAAAAAAAGCGGCTGTTTTCAGACAGCCGCCCGGTAATTTTATAGACTGTACGAGAAATCTATAGAAAAAACATGACTCATATTTTCATATGTCCCGTTAAAATTGATATCAGGAACAGTATTGGTAACTTCCCGATCCTGGAAAAGAAGAAGAAGATAACCGAAATCTATACCGAAATTTTCCGTGAATTTATAGCCGAAACCGGCATTAATTCCAATACGGTCTGCATCCGGGAGAGTCGGATCAACATATTCGGTTTTAATGGGATTTTTATCGTAAAATACGCCGGCCCTTAATGCAAAAACATCGGATGTCTTATATTCCGCACCGCCTCTTACAATAAAAGTGTTTTCATAATTTCTGTCGGCACTGCTAGTAGCGGGGTTTTGCGGAGAGGGATACTCTTTAAAAGTAATTTCCAGTTTATCATAACTCGACCAGCCGACATATTGAAAATCGGCAGCTAAAGTTAACTCGGGTGAAGGGAATATACCGACACCAAAGGTAATATTTTGAG
>CAYSGP010000322.1:0-5117 GCA_964430095.1 uncultured Ignavibacteriaceae bacterium | reverse complement strand
TTAATAATTGAAGTATCTAAAAGAAGAGTGCTGCTTAATAACAAAAGAATTGAACTGACTCCTAAAGAATTTGATCTTCTTCATTTGCTTGCTGCGCACCCCGGTAGAACCTATACACGCGAACAGCTCCTGAATATTCTATGGGGATACCAATACAGCGGTTATGAGCACACAGTTAATTCGCATATAAACAGGTTGAGAGGAAAAATTGAATCCGATGTTTCCAGTCCAAAATATATTTTAACTTCCTGGGGCACGGGGTACAGGTTTAATGATCTAGAAAATCTGGTTGAAAAATAATCCGGTAAAGTCTGAATCAAATCTTATATAATTTTTATGGAAAAAAGAATAAACCGTTTCTTTCATAGCATTATTTGGAAGATTGGTGCAGTTTTTCTGCTGATCCTCCTGGTTCTTTCAGTGGTATATACATATATATCTGCATTCACTGCAGAAATGTACTTTCAGGAAGCCAACCAGAATTTAAATGCGGAAGTGGCCTCGCATATTGCATCAGAGGCGGACTACTTTATAAACGGGAAACCTAATGAAGAAGTGCTGAAAAATACTTTTCATAATGTTATGGTAATTAATCCAAGTCTGGAAGTTTATCTTCTCGATAATAAAGGGAAAATATTAAGCTATTATGCTCCGGATAAAATCATCAAGATGGGGTTCATTCCGCTCGAACCGATAAATGAGTTCCTTTCAAAAAAAGGAAAATCTTTTGTAATGGGTCCGGATCCGAAAAATATAAAAACAGAAAAAGTTTTCTCCGCTTCAAGAGTTTTTGAAAACGGAAAACCTGCCGGATATATCTATGTAATTTTAGGAAGTGAAGAATATGAGAATTCCCTTCAGATGCTTTTAGGAAGCTACATTATGAGATTAGGCGTAAGGACTACTGCAATTACATTAATAGCCGCTGCAATAATCAGTTTAATTGCTTTAATAATTATTACCAGGAATCTCCGCAAAACCATTTATGTAATCAGAGAATTTAAAAACGGTAATCTTAATGCAAGGATTATTGTGAAAGGGAAAAGTGAATTAGCGGAATTTGCCGGATCATTCAATGAAATGGCTGACACAATTGTCCGGAACATTGAAGAAATGAAAACAATGGATAATCTAAGGAGAGAATTAGTTGCAAATGTTTCTCATGATTTAAGAACTCCTCTAGCAGCTATACAGGGTTATGTTGAAACAGTCATGATGAAATCCGAAAATCTTCTTGTAAATGACAGGCAGAAGTATATGCAGATTATTTTAAAAAGTACTGAGAGACTGAAAAAGCTGGTGGAGGAATTATTTGAACTATCTAAACTGGAAGCAAGGGAAACCAAGCCTAAGCCTGAACCGTTTTCGATTGCAGAACTTGTACAGGATATTCATCAGAAAAATCTGATAATTGCCGAAGAGAAGAAAATAGATCTTCAGCTGAAGTTTCCTTATAACCTGCCGATGGTTTATGCCGATATTGGAATGATGGAAAGGGTCCTTCAAAATTTGCTGGACAATTCTCTGAAATTTACTCCGGAAGGGGGAAGGATCGTGATTAGTCTGGGAAAAGAAGGTCAAGATGTTTTACTAAAGATCGAAGATACCGGGCGTGGAATTAATTCTGATGAGGTTGAGCATATATTTGACAGGTACCACCGGAGTAAAAGAATTGAGGACTCTGAAAAAGGAGGCCTGGGGCTGGGATTGGCAATCGTTAAAAAAATATTGGAAGTTCACAATATTAAAATAAATGTTAAAAGCTTTGAAGGAAGAGGGAGTGAATTTTCTTTTAAAGTACCTGTCTATACTGCCGCGGGTAAATCTGTTGTAACCGTAGGGCCTTAGGGCTCTATTTAAGTGTGCTCCAAGCTACATAAAAAAGATAAATAGAAATTCTCCTTGACAAAAAAAAATTCAAATTTTAAGTTCGCTTGAGAATAAACTCTCCGTTTTTACAAGCTTCATTTCTTTATTGTATTTCCTTCAAGAACATATTACTCGGTAATGCGTTTTTAAATAGCTTAAAACCATTTAGAAAGGATACTTCCATGCCTAAAATATGGACTTATGAAACTTTGGCTCAGGCAAGCAGAGCTGAATTGGAAAATATTCTATTAACCGGAACTCCCCCCGATATTGAACAGCTGAATGGCTATATATACTGCGGATGGAATCATGAATGGATCGGAAATCTTTCCGGGAAAAAATTTAAAAAAGGCTTCATGAAAAAAGACGGAAAGAATTTCGGATTTAATGAAATAGTAATACAGGACGGAAAGGAATACCTCGGCGATTGGAAAACTAATCTTGACGGGAAAGGCAAACCTACTCAGCTCGGCTACTTCCGGACTTCATATCTAAAAGATGAACCTTTTACTTCCTTGTATAAGCCCTATCTTCATCTTGCCCATTTTAACTATGATATAAACGGCTTTCATAAATGGTATTACAGTTTCTTCAGGGTAATAAGGGACTTCGTGGTTTGCCCGAATCCGGGGGATCAAACACTGATGCTGTGTAAAGCATATCTGCGTGTTTTCCCTTTCTTAAATATCTTTTACTGTTATTTCTTGCTCGGACATAGAGAAAAAATAAAATACCTCCCTTGGTAATTAATCTTAAGAAACTTTTAACGGAGTCTTTAAAATGCTTACGCAGAAAGAAAAAAGTCTCAGGACGTATTTGAAAGTCCTGCTCGTTGTATATTTACTGCTTTTTGCTTTTTCTGTTGCAAATCTTTTCATCTCCTCTTTATCGAATAATGTACTATTCCTTGTAAATCTGACAGGGCTCGAATTCGCAGGTATTCTGCTGTGCTGGTATTCTATTGCCGATATCAGAAGATTTAACCTTTTGATCAAAATTTTAATCTGGGCAAATGTTATTACCGCAATAACCGGAATCGCTGTCCTTTTATGGGGAAACACCGGTCATATTACTTTGTCATTGTTTATTACGGTACAATTTAAAACTATTGTAATTATCTCGGTTATTTTTGATTCAATTGTTGCTGTGCTTACTGCTGTTTTATTATCTTCTGCCGAGAGAGATAGGTACGGATTAAAATATTTTTCACCTCCCCAGTTTAAAACTTTAGAATCGCTGGCAGAGGTAATTATTTACGGGGAAGAAGAAACCATTTCAAGTGAAGAAGCTGCCAAAAACGTTGATACTTACTTCAATATTTTTCAAGCTAAAACAAAATGGACGATGGCGCTGGTGATAAGCGGATTGTATTTTTACCCCCTCCTATCCCTCATGCCGCCGCTTCCTTATATATCGCCTGAGAGAAGACTTGAATTCCTTAAAAGCAGGTTTTACAGGGATGTTGAAGCTAGGCTCATTCCGGAATTCTGGAGAGTAATAGTTCAGGGAATGATAAGAATTGCAAAGCAAATGTGCTACATCGGATATTACAACGATAAAAGAACTTTTTCGTCTATTGGCTATATTCCTTTTTCAGAAAGAAAAGATAAATCAGAAAGACTGGGCAAATCTCCGGTTATAAAATCTCCCGAATTATTTGTAAAAACCGGGAAGGATATAAAAGGAGATTCCGTCAATGGAGATGTGGTGATAATCGGCTCAGGTGCAGCCGCATCCATTCTCGCAAAAAAGCTTATTGAAAAGGGAAGAAAAGTTCTAATGATTGAAAGAGGCAACCATGAAATACCTGAAACCTATACGGAAAATGAAATGGAAATGGTTTCCAGGCTTTTCCAGGACGGGGCAATTCAAGCGGCTAGAGATTTTAGGTTTACCGTTTTCCAGGGAAGCTGCGTGGGTGGTTCTACCGTGCTAAATAATGCCGTATGCTTCAAAATGCCTGAACCTGTCATCGATAGATGGAATAAAGATTTTAATACCGGACTGGATAAAAAGAAAGTTATGGAATCGATGGATAAAGTATTCGAAATGATAGGAACCAATCATCAAGGAACGGTAAGGCTTAATCCCGGAGGTTTTTTATTTGAAAAAGGATGCCGGAATTTAGGCTACAATACATTACCTAATATAACAGATGCTGTTAAAGCAAACATAGCCGGATGCCTCGGCTGCGGGTACTGTAATATCGGCTGTCAATACAATAAAAAGCTTTCAATGCTTACAACTGTTCTGCCGGAGGTTCAGAAAAAATTCGGCAAAGAAAGCCTTGAAATTATTGCCGGATGCGAAGCGGTGAAATTAAATAAAAACGGAAACAAAATTTCATTTGTTGAAGGAGAGTTTAGGGATGGAAGAAAGATTAAAATATATGGAAAAACATTTATAGTAGCAGCAGGAGCAGTTTCTTCCAGCATACTTTTATTGAAATCCAGGCTCGGGATAAAAAAAGCCGGAATGAATTTATCTTTTAATATGGGTTCTCAGCTTACTGCTGCTTTCCCTAATAAAATAGATTCATATGACGGTCTTCAAATATCTCATTATATGAAAATATCCCCGGATACCGGATTTATAATGGAATCTTGGTTTAATCCTCCCATGTTTCAATCAACGGCTATGCCCGGATGGTTTGAAGATCATTACAGGAATATGAAACGTTACGACAGGCTTACCTGCGTCGGGCTTTTAGTAGGTTCCGAATCAAATGCAAAAGTAAGGATTGCAGGCCTTACCGGGAGAGAGGTAGAATATACACCTACAGAAAAAGATTTTAAAACTTTATTGAGCGGATTAGAACTATCCGGCGAAATTATGCTTGAAGCCGGTGCCGAATCAGTAATGCCGAATACCTTTAAATATTACGAATTTAAAACTAAAAATGAAGTACGCAGGCTCCATGAGTATATTAAAGATCCCAGTGAAATTACTTTGGGGACAGGCCATCCGCAGGGTGGAAATATTATTGGAAGCAGTCCGGAAACAGGAGTTGTGAATCCTGAGTTCAAAGTCTTCGGATACCAGAATTTGTATGTTTGCGATGCTAGCGTTTTTCCTACGAGCGTCGGGGTTAATCCGCAGCTTACAGTTATGGGTCTAGCTGATTATGCAGCTGAGTTAATTAATTGAATAGATTTTCACGATGACGCAAAAAAAGTGCTTTCAGTGTGTCATGCCGAACTTGTTTCGGCATCTAAAAGGAAGATGCTGACATTCGTCAGCATGACAAA
>CAYSGP010000321.1:0-3822 GCA_964430095.1 uncultured Ignavibacteriaceae bacterium | reverse complement strand
TCTCAAAACACCAATTAATTAATTTTTCAATATTGTAATCGGTATTTAACTCCGCGTTCATTCTTGCCGCAGTATAAACTCCATATCCAAGCTGAAGTTCGTAAGAAGGATTCGAATTCCAGTCATTTAAAAATTCCATCGCCCATTCGGTGCCGATTCTATATTTTTCATTTCCGGTTTCATTAAACGCATTATAGAGAATCCAGGCAATTGCTCCTGCTGCTTCAGGTTCCGGAACACCAGTGCTTAAAGGTTTCATTGTTTTCAAGTTCCATGCTCTATAATTCATGTATGGAACCTGCCATGGAGTTGAATTTCCTCCCATCGAATCGATTGCCTGAAGCCAGCGATCCCCAATAGTAATGAACTGGGAATTAAAATCTCCCGTCCCGGGATAGAGATCATAAAGCTGGTAGAAAAAAACATTCGGCATAGTTTCGTACCACCAGTCATCCCCTGTTGATGAAGAAGGATGGTTTAAATAAACAAGCTCTCCGTTATTTTTATTAAACCATTCTTCACACATCAAAACAAAATTATTCCCATTCTGGTTTGATTTATCAATTCCGGCTAAACTCGCACCGATTACCGCCGGCAGAATATTTATAGCTTCGGCAGAACCCGGTGAAGTTGTGCCGACAACAGTATTCAGTCCAAAACTATTATGATTAGGATAATTAATTGGATTATTATTCAGCCAAATTAATGGCAGGTATTCTCCCGTTAAATTAAAATTGAAAACAAGCGAATCATAACCCAAAGCAGTTTTTTCCCAGTCCCTCATTTCAAAAGGATTAGGAATATTCGGCATCTGTTCAATTCTATTGATATCTATCTGCTGGGGGTAAACAAAGCTTTGAAGCAATAAAATTATTAAGAATAAAATTTTTTTAATAATTTTCATTTTTTACCATGCATAATATTGCGGGGCAATACCAGCCGGAGGAAAAATTTCATCGAGCTTTTTCAGCATCTCTTCATCAAGATTTATTTCCAAAGCACGTATGGATTTATTCAACTGAGTTGAAGTTCTGGGACCAATGATTGGTGCGGTTACCGCCGTCTGGTTCATCAGCCATGCCAAAGCAACATTTGCAGGCTCTTCTTTCAGTTCTTCACAAAATTTTTCCCAGCGCTCAATTTTTTCCCGGTTATTTTTAAGCTTGTTTTTAATTTCTTCCGTGTCTCTTCTTTTTCTGCCCGTTCCTTTTAAAACACCGCCGAGAAGACCGCCTTCCAGCGGACTCCACGGAATGATCCCGATTCCATAATACCTGCAGGCAGGAATTACTTCTCTTTCAACAAACCTGTTGAATAAATTATACTTGCTCTGTTCGCTCACTAATCCGAGCAGATTTCTTTTTGATGCCGATTCGCATGCTGCAGCTATATCCCATCCTGCAAAATTGCTGCTGCCGGCGTAAATAATTTTACCTGAAGCTATTAACTGTTCCAATGCCTGCCAGATTTCGTCCCAGGGTGTATTCCTGTCGACATGATGCATCTGGTAAAGATCAATATGATCTGTTTTCATCCGGCTAAGACTATCCTCACAAGCTTTCCTAATATGATAAGCAGAGAGTCTTTTATCATTTATTCCCGAGCCCATCTCTCCGTAAACTTTAGTTGCAAGAACAATTTTATCACGCCTCGTTTTATCGTGTGAAAACCATTTCCCAAGAATTTTTTCAGTTATTCCTTCCCCTTTTTCACCGCCGTAAGCATTTGCAGTATCAAAAAAATTTATACCGTGATCCAATGATTTATCCATTATCTTATGGGCTTCTTTTTCAGGAGTCACGCGGCCGAAATTCATGGTGCCTAAGCAGAGCCTGCTCACCTGCAATCCTGCTTTTCCTAAATAGGTATATTCCATAGGGATTTTAAAATTTAAAATTCCGGATTTCTTACAAATTATAATTATTCAGATAATTGTTCAGGGTGAAAATCCGAACTTCGGCCGGATTAATCGGCTTAATACTTCCATTGATTTCTAGAATTTTTTCCTCGCCGGGTAAAAGTATAAATCCTCTATCCGAAAATTCCGCTTCGGCATTATAGAGATCAGCAAAATACACCGGTTTATCCGAAGAAAGTTTAACAATATTATTATCAATCCGTATTTTAATTTCAGCTGAAGAAAGATTTCTATACTTCCACTTTTCTTCTGTATAAAAATTTCTAAAAACCAGGTTTTCATTCTGATCCAATAACGATATTATTATTGTCCAGTTTTTATCAGGGGGAAAAATTTTTTGCGGAATTCTAACAGCAATCTTCTTTGCATTCACCGGAATTTTATCATTTACTGTTTCTTCATGGATCAAAGAACCGGAATCTTCATAAATATTAATTTTTATTTTGCAGTTAAAATCAGATAAACCTTGATTTAACACCTGAACAGTTAATTCGTCCATATCTTTGATTATGCCGGCAATCTGCCGGTTAAAAATATTTTTCACAAAGTAGTAAGACATTTTCGGTATTAATTCTGAATCTATCAATGCCCAGCTTGTAACAGGCCAGCAGTCATTGAGCTGCCAGATTATAGTGCCGTTTGTCAGGGGATAATTAAATCTCCAATGTTCCAAGCAAATCTTTAATGCCAGCGCCTGGTTTAATTGAGCAAGGTAAATATAATCATCCCATTCCGTTTTTAAAGGAAGATGCCCGGCTAAAAACCGTATTATTCTTTCAGGTCCTTCAATCTGTTTGTTGTGAAATTCAAAAATTTTATTCTGCAATGCTCTTTTTCCTTTTGACAGAAATTTCCCGAATGTTTTTTTATCAGCCGGGCCCTGAAATCCGAATTCAGTTACAAACAGGCTTTGATCATTTCTAACTTCAGAGTAATCTATCCAGCGGCTCCAGATGCCCCATTCGTGCCTGTTCCCGCTAGTATACGAATTCGGGTCTTCATCAAAGCTATACGGGGAAGACGGCCAATACGGCCTGTCGCCGTCTTCTTCTCTTAAGATTTTCGGAATAATATTATGATAAATTTTATACCCGGGCATTTTTTTATAAGATGATTTCATTTCCTGATACCAGATCCATTCATTCTCATTATTTCCGCACCAGACTGCAATCGAGGGATGATGCTGAAGCCTCTGCACATTTTCACTTACTTCTTCTTTGACATTTTCTAAAAATTCTTTGTGTTCGGGATAGGAGGCACATGCAAACATAAAATCCTGCCACACCATTAAACCGAGCTCATCGCATATCTGATAGAAAATATCATGTTCATAAAAACCTCCACCCCATACTCTTACGATATTCATATTTGCATCTTTTGCCGATTGAAGCAGTTTTCTATATTTTTCATTTGAAACCCGGGGCAGGAATGCATCCGAAGGAATCCAATTAGCACCTTTTGCAAAAATATGTTTCCCGTTCACCTTTATTTTGAAAGCGGCTTTTTCATTTTCAATTAATGTTAAAATGATGGTTCTAATTCCGACTTTTTTTAACTGGCGATCAATAACATTATTGTTTTCATCAGACAAAAAAACTTCAAGGTTATACAGATTCTGTTCACCTTCCCCGTTCGGCCACCACAGCAATGGATTATTTACTCCGATTTCAATTTCATCTCTATACAGCCCGGAAAAATGTATTTCTTTGATAAAATTCTGATCACTGCTTGAAAGAACAGCTTTAATCTTCAACTTCTTAGACTTTCTGCCGCCGATAGTAATTCCTATTTTAATATCAGCTTTCTTACTGTTTAAATCTTTTACCGAGAATGAAATATTTCTGATGAAAGAAAGATTCCTCTGGAGCAGATAAACAGGTTTCCAAATGCCCGCTGTAGGAAAT
>CAYSGP010000320.1:0-6988 GCA_964430095.1 uncultured Ignavibacteriaceae bacterium | reverse complement strand
TGTGCAGATTCTACATATTTCTGCATCGCTTTTAAATCAAGATTACTGTTTAAAGCGCTTTCTACTAATTCTTCTACAGGTTTAATTGGAAATTCATCCGGCGGATCGTCTATTGCTATGAAGCGGGAGAAACCGGCTCCGGGCCTTGTCCCGATTAAAGAAGCAAGACGATCGGATAAATTGTCCAGCTGCTCAGTCCGGTCGATAAAGAGCAATTCCTGTTCAGCTAAAAATGTTTTTGCATTAGCCACTTGATTTGGACCAACAAGTCCGGCTTTTTCACGGAGCTCCGTTTCATTTAAAAAAGATTCTGCCCGTTCAGTAATTAGTTTTTGAACCGCATAATTCCGTTCGGCAGCATATAAATCCCAATACATTATTTCTACTTCTGTCTCGATTCCAAGCACGGCTTGATCATATTGAGCTTTTGCTGCTTCAAACTGCAGTTCTGCCTGTGTCAGGAGTTTACGCCCTGAAGTAGTGAATCCTCCAAGGAGAGATTGCCGGAGACTAAGATTGCCAAATGCATTATATTGAGGATTCAAAAAAGCGAATTGTGAATTCGTACTTAGTTTAATTGCATTTAATGCTAATTCCAGTTCAGTTCCTGTAGGCAAATTCAATCGAAGACCTGCAAGGGATGTAGTTTGCTGTATGTTTAAAACGTCTGCACCTGAAAAGAATGAAGCAGTTGGTTCTTCGCGATCCTCATAGTTAAAGCTAAAAAAGAATTCAGGATCAAAAGAACCTTTTTCCCTCCTTAGAACTCCGGACGCAGCTAAAAAAGTTCCTTCCGCAATTCTTAATGATGTCGAATTCTCCTGCCCATAATCTAAAGCCTGTGAAAGAGAAAGTTTTTCACCTTCAAGCTGAGCAAGAATATTCTGCAGCGCACTATCGGGATTTGTGATTACCTGACAAAAAGATTCATGACCTGAAAAAATCAATAATACATAAATAAATGCAGCAATAATTGATTTCATATAAAATACTCTTTTTTGTTTCGGAAATATTAATTCAATTTTGAAACTTAAGAACAGGTAAATAATAATTTAGAGAACTGAAAAACCGGAAAGATTTTTGAGGTAGCTAATATTCTATAAAAATCTCAATCGTTACTTGTTAATTCTGAAATCGTATCGCAAAAATCACTTAATGTTTTTTTATTAATTGAAATCAGAACAAAACGACCGTCTTTTTCGGAGTTAAGCAAATTAGCATCAAACAAGATTTTCAAATGGTGCGAAACAGTCGGTTGAGATAATTCGGCAATTTCTTCACAATCACCACAAGTAAAACCTTTTTTATTGGTAATTTCTTTTAAGATTTTAAATCTGGTCTTATCCGAAAGAGCCTTTGCAACTTTTACGATATTGTCTTCATTAATTTTCATATTTATATATTGAAATATATGAATATGTTATTTCGCCTAATGTGCCGCGGTTCACTAATAAAGAAAAAAAAACTGAATGCTGAATGAGACCATCAATGACAACTGAATGACTATGAATGATAGCCTCAAAAATATTTTGCCTAATTTGGTCAAGATATGTTAATTGTTAAAAGCCTGCCTGCCGGCAAGGCAGGTTAATCGTTAATTGTCGCAACACTCGCCGATTGACTATTAACTATTAACGTTTAACTTGGTTGCCGGCTATGCCACGCTCAGGCTGAATGCAGCAAGATTAGAAAAGAGTGAACTTTATAGTACCGGAGAGGAGGCTCGAACTCCTACGGCATCACTGCCACACGGCCCTGAACCGTGCGTGTCTACCAATTCCACCACTCCGGCATGTTCTGAAAAATTAACAATTAAAAATTAACAATGAACAATTAAATTGACAAATCAGGTTGACTTTCCCGATTTATAATTTCGCATCTGTAAAATTATCTCATCCCGCTCCATTACTCCTTACTCCCTTCTTGCCCTATTACCACCCCGCATCTCCTCTTTTATCCTCACGGATTATTGCATCGCTGTTCTGATGAATTTCACATTCTCTCGGCATGTACTTGGAATTTATTATATCTTTATAAACCGTAGGGCAGTTTGGAGTTGCTATCCTAGGGTCACCAAGATTCATTGATTCAAGGCAGAAGGATACAGTATCAACACCCGCCGCATGAGGGAAATATTTTAAAGGCAAATCCAGATTTTTGTATGTCTCTTCCATAAAAATGGCCCAGATGGGGAGTGCTGCTCTTGCACCCTGACCGTACCAATCAGTAAACTTGACCTGATGATCATCAAATCCAACCCAAACGCCGGCAACAAGCTGGGGTGTATACCCGACAAACCATGCATCGGCAAAATCCTGAGTAGTTCCTGTTTTACCAGCCGCAGGCCGGTGAAAATATCTGCCGACTCCTGCCCCTGTACCGTAAGAAAGAACATCCTGCATCATTGCAGTCATTATTTCTGCAGTCTGCGGTGAAACAGCTTCACTATATTCGGGAATAAATTGATCAATCAAAATTCCGTTTTTATCTTCAATCTTTAAAATAGAATTTGGATCTACATGCACCCCGTTATTTGCTAATGTGCCGAAAGCCGAAGTGAGTTCTAATGGAGTTACTTCGGTAGCCCCCAGTGCAAGTGAAGGATATGCAGGTAACGAGGAGTTTATTCCCATCCTCTTTGCATATTTAACAACTTTATTGGGAGGTGCTACTTCACTGATAGTCATCCTTCCCGACACAACATTTACAGAGTGCGCCAATGCCTCTCTTAAGGTCATATACCCGCCGTATCCACTGTCAGCATTGCTGGGCGACCAGCCGTTATAATCGAACTTTTGATTTAATATTGTATAAGCAGGATAATATCCGTTATCTATTGCCGTGGTATACACAATCGGTTTGAAAGCAGAACCGGGCTGCCTTCTAATTCCGGTGACATGATTCAATCCCCTTCCCAAATTTTCTCCTCCAACCATTGCTTTTATCTGGCCTGTTGAAGGTTCAATTGCCACAAATCCTACCTGCACTATAGTCGCCGCATTCTTTACTGAATCGACAAAAGATTTATTATTCTTTAAATTATTGTATATATAAGCTCTTTCATCTTTCGCAGAAGCATTTCTGTATAACTGCGAATTCCTAATTGCCTTATCAATAAAAGCAACCAGCAGACTTTTATTCTCGTCCCAGTTCCAGTTTTTATTAAAAAGCGCCTGATATTCCTTTCGATGCTTTGCTACCGCATCATTTGCATATTTCTGCATCCTATAATCTATGGTAGTATAAATATTCAATCCGTCTCGGTAAAGATTATAACCATATTTTTCCGAAAATCCTTCCAACTGCTGCCGGACATATTCCATAAAATGAGGAGCTATAGATCTTACCATGCCTAATTTTTCAGATACTGTAACTATCGGGACAGTTTTTAATTTCTGATATTTCTCATCGGAAAGCATTTCGTTAACAACCATGTTATGCATTACAAGGTTTCGTCTGCGGAGAGAATTTTCCTTTTTTCTTACCGGATCATAGTACTCAGGAGATTTAAGCAGAGCAATAAAGACAGCTGATTCCGGCAGAGTCAGCTCGCTTGCTTTTTTGTCAAAATAAACTTTTGCAGCCGATTCGATTCCGTATGCACTTCTTCCGAAATAGGAGACATTGAGATATAATTCCAATATTTCATTCTTTGTATAGTTCTGCTCTATCTGGACAGCGGTCATCCACTCCCTTATTTTTCTTACAATAGTTGCAAACATATTTTCATCTTTTCCCTTCAGCTTGTAAAGGTTTTTTGCAAGCTGCTGGGTTATTGTACTAGCCCCCTCTCTGGAAAAAGTAAAAACGTTTTTGATCATTGCTTTTGCAAAGCGGGTTAAATCTACTCCCCAATGATCATAGAAATTCCTGTCTTCGGTGGCGATCAGGGCATTGATCAAATAAGGAGGAAGACTGTCAATATTTGTTTCGATTCTGTTCTCTATAAAAAATTGCCCTAGGAGTTCGCCGTCTACAGTATATACTTTTGTAGCCAGTTCAGGCTTCGGGTTTTCCAGCTGTTCCAAAGAAGGGAGTCCGCTTATGGTGTAAGCCAAAAAAACTATCATCAATATCAGAAAAACTCCTGCAGCTATTAATTTTGCCCTTAAGGAGATATTTCCCAGGAATTTTCGTTTGCGTTTTTTTCTATCCATGAAATAACTCTTATATTCAGAATCCGAAATTTTTTTACTCATATTAAGCTCATCGCTGCTTTTCAAGAGACAGATCAATTACCTCGAACTTATCATTTTTAAAAATACCGTAGCATGGCGCATCCAGCCATGAACCGAGATTTACGTAGTAGCCGGATTTATACTTTTCGAAAAACCGTTTGTGGAGATGACCGAAAAGAACGTAATCAAAACCTTCATCAATTTTCTTCTGTGCCGCTTCAAACAATCCGTCAACTTCACCGTAATCCTTTCTTGAAGTGTATGTCCGGCTGGATTTGCTGGTTCTGCCGCCAAGAGCAACTCCGATATCCGGATGCAGCAATGCATACAATTTCTGGAGCGTTTTGTTCCTGAGGATTTTCTTTAAAATATTATATCCTGTGTCGTTTTTCACTAATCCGTCGCCGTGTGCTATAAAAAATTTCCTGCCTTCCAATTCTGCAGTTAAAGATTCCTCATATAAATTTACACCTATTATGTCTCGAAAGAAATTACCGTGCATAAAGTCATGGTTGCCGATTAAATAATGTACTTTGACTCCGGCATCCGTAAGATTCTGGAGGGCGGTTAAAGTTCTGAAAAATCCTTTCTGATAGACCTTTTTATATTCAAACCAGTAGTCAAAGAGATCACCGACTATAAACAATTCATCTGCAATCCCTGCAGAATCATTCAGAAACTTTTCAAGCAGCCTCTCCTTTTTGTTTTCAATTTCGGGAGATTGGAGGCCTAAATGTATATCGGAAATAAATAAATATGATTTATTCACCGCTAAAAATAACCATGGATTATTAGAAAAGAAAAGTATATAAGATTACTCAATACTCTTTTTATCCCTGATTTTTGCAAGCAGCCAATTATTCGGATCCAGAGTTAATTTAATCGGCTTTTGATCAAGCTTGATTTCAAAATCTTTAGACCGGGAATCCAAATAAAATTTCATGTAAATATCTTCTCCCCCGTTAAATCCAAATGCAGCCTCAATTGTAAAATTATATTCTGGATAATCTCTTTGGATTTGCTCAAGGTTTAATAGAACTTTAAAGCCGTTATCTTCTTTTTCTGTTTCCCAGGAATAAACAAGGTTTATTTGATCATCTCCTTTATAAATCCATTGTTCAAAGAACTTGGTTAAATTTTTCCCGGATATTTCTTCACAGATATTTTTAAAATCTTCGGTGGATGCAGTGCTGTACTTATATTTTTCAAAATAATTTCTTAGTATTCTGAAAAAAGCCGAATCTCCTGTTTCCCACCTAAGCATATGAAGCACCCATCCTCCTTTATCGTAAACCGTATAGCTGAATAGGTTATCTCCGGGATCATAGAGCGTCCCGTTAAAATTTTCATTGTATTTGCTCCGCATTGTTGATTGAAGCGCAGCAGGTCCCGATTTACTTTCCGCATACAATGCTTCACAGTAAGTTGCAAAGCCTTCGTTGAGCCAGATATCTTTCCAGGTAGCGGGGCCGACACAGTCTCCCCACCAGTGATGGGAAAGCTCGTGGACATAAATATCATTAAAAAATTTTCTGCCGTTTAAAAAATTAGAACCGATCCCGGTAATTGTCTGGTGCTCCATTGCGCCGAGCTGCCATAAAAATTCCGCCACACCGTATTTTTCCTTTAAGAATGGATATTCACCGAAAGTGCCGGAAAAATACTTTATCATTTTCGGATGTTCCTCAAAATCCTTTTTTGCAAATTCAAGATGTTCCGGAAATACGTAGTACTCAATCGACATTGTATCCGTTTTGTCCTCTGAAATATATTTATCGGTAAAGTTCATATAATCGGCAGAATAAATGCAGATCAAATAGGTTGAGATCGGGTAAACGGTTCGCCAGTGATATGTTTTTCTTTTTCCATTACCTGTAACTTCAATTAATTTTCCATTGGACACTGAAGTTTTGGAAGAATCATTTGTAATATAGATATCCAGCAGAGCCTTGTCTGAAGGCATATCGTTGCAGGGAAACCAGGTTGAAGCGTAAATCGGCTCATTTAAGTTATAAACCACCGAATTACTATTTATCTCTCCGAAAGTCAGTGCACCGAGGCCTGCTCTAAGCGGTTTACCTTCATAAATAATTTTCACCAGCAGAGAATCTCCGGAGGATTCCTGGTTTGTTAACGGTATCGTCAGCCTGGTCTTTTCATTAATAAAATCTTTTTCAGCACCATTCAAAAGGATCTTAGAAATTTTCATATTATCGTAGAAGTTCAAATCGATCGACTTAAGATTTTTATCCAGCAGCTTCATTGTTATACCGGCGGCCCCTTTTAAAGTCTTTTGATCGGGATAGAGATCGATATTCAAATCATAATGCAGCACATCGATCATCTTCTGGTTTTCCGAGATATATCCCGGCAGAACCTTTACGGAAGTGCTGTGCAGCCCTTGAACAGTCTGCACAGTAAGCAGCTTCCCTGCTTCCTTAAATTTCCAGAGAATTTCGTAAACGGGAGTAAAAGCATATTTCCAGCTGAGAAAACAGAGACATAATATTAAAATCAGGGCGGAAATTCTATATAACCGCTTCTTATTCATTTGATTTTGATCCGGGATAGAAATTTCCATTTAAATAAAAAGATTACCTTTAAGTTGCTCTATTTCGTATAATATTTTCTAAAACTTTTTTATTTATTGCAATGAAAGATAAATAAATTAAATGTCTCTTTAATTGTCAATCAAATCATATTTCAATATATTTATTCGAGTGCTTAAAGAACTCTATTACAGCCAGCCTTTTCCATTTTATAGTTATTGATGATTTGCATCCGTCGAATTTAGATTTGGAGGAGATATA
>CAYSGP010000319.1:0-3401 GCA_964430095.1 uncultured Ignavibacteriaceae bacterium | reverse complement strand
GGCAGCAGCGGCGGCAGCGGAATTATGCGATGCCTCTTTAGGCACCGATACAGGCGGCTCTATTCGTCAGCCCGCTGCATTTTGCGGCGTTTACGGCTTAAAGCCGACTTACGGCAGAGTTTCCAGGTACGGTTTGACTGCATTCGCCTCTTCATTCGATTCTATCGGTCCTTTTACAACTAATATTGAAGATGCTGCAGCAATTCTTCAGGTAATTTCGGGAAAAGATGAAAAGGATTCTACTTCAGCCGATTTGCCTGTGCCGGATTTCGTTGGCAATTTATCATTCAACGGGAAAAAACCGGTTATTGGTTTTGCAAAGGAATGTTTTTCGGAGGGACTTTCACCTGAGATAAAAAAGGTTGCCGAAGATCTTCTCGATAAATTAAAATCAGGTGGATTTATAATAAAAGAAATTCACCTGCCGCATACCGAATATACCATAGCAGCTTATTACATTTTAACTACTGCCGAAGCCTCATCGAATTTGGCAAGGTACGATGGTGCGCGCTATGGATATAGATCGGACAACAGCAGTTCGCTTTTAGAAATGTACAAATCATCCCGTACGGAAGGATTCGGAACCGAAGTTAAAAGAAGAATTATGCTTGGGACCTATGTTTTATCAGCCGGTTACTATGATGCTTATTATAAGAAGGCGCAAAAAGTCAGGAGATTAATTAAACAGGATTTCGATAATGCATTTAAAGAAGTTGACTTGATCTTAACTCCTACCACACCCACAACCGCGTTCAAGATTGGAGAAAAATCGAACAATCCTCTTGAAATGTATTTAAGCGATATTTACACTACTTCAGCAAATTTATCAGGAATCCCGGGGATAAGCATTCCGGCGGCAAAAAGTTCGGAAGGTCTGCCGATAGGGATTCAGCTTCTCGCAAATCAATTTGAAGAGGTTAAACTGCTGCAAACAGCCTCATCTCAACCCTTCTCCAAAGGAGAAGGGCTTATTAATAATTAAGTTCTTAACATTTATATTCTTCACCTCTATCATTCCATATAAGAACGCTGACAAAATGTTAAAAATAGAGCATTTAATTCTTAAATATTCAGTCCGTTGCATGTTTCCTCCGGATTATTAGGACTGGCTTATCCGGAAAGAAATATAATGTTCGAATTGCGGGAGTATAAATATTTTTCAGAAGGGCTCATGGTTAGTAGGATTACTGTTTTTGTTTCTAAGCTTTATTCCATTTACAACAAAGAAATCGGTATACGTTTGCATGGATTGTTCACATAAATGGAAAGAATAAGTAAATTACAGGTTCCGCGAATCCTATTTGCAGCGGATGACGCAGGTTATCAAATTGTAATTTAATATTTTAATTTGCGCGGAGAATTAAAACAGAAAAAAAAGCGGCAGAAAATTTCTGCCGCATGCTTCTAATTAACGTACCTTTACTTTTTACCGCCTCTGCCTTTAGGACCGGTTCCATCGCATTCACCCGTTCCGCTACCGGTTCCAGATCCAAACCCTGTTCCATCCTTTGGTCCGACGCCGGTTCCTGTTCCATCACCCGGTCCAAAACCGCCTTTGCCTGTTCTTTTCTGGTTTCCATTACCATTCATATATTTATTGCCTGAGCCATCTAAAGGTTTCTTATAATCAGGATCCTTCCCGTTAGGAATTCCATCACCGTCAGAATCAACCGCGTTGTCATTAATACCGTCGCCGTTTAAGTCTTCAAATCCTTTAGCTATTTTGTTTTCTGTTCTGATTTGTTCTTTTAATTGTATCTCATTCTGACTCTGATCCATAGTCTGCTTTTTTATTTGACTCTTATCCTGAGCTGATAGATCATTATTTAAAACCAGGAGCATTATCAAACTTGGGATAACCGATTTAAAAAGTGCTTTCATTTCATTCTCCTTTTTGATTATTTAATTTTTCAAGTGTATTATCCAACAGTTATGCCATGAAAAGCATTACAGATCCGAGATTTTTCATTAAGAATTTTCTTAAGAATTCGACTATAATGACGATCCGGCGACATTAAAGACGAGGAAACTATTCCAAGTATTTTTCATCCAACTAAGCAGTAATCGTATAATATTTTTATTTTTAGTCTATGAAATTTAAACTCCGGCCTGCAGCAGTAATTTCAATATCCATTGTAATCGGAATAGTAATGATAACTTCCTCCTACTTTGAATTAAGACAAAGCAGAGAGGAAATTTTCCACCTTCTTAAAGAACAATCAAAATCATTAATTGAAACCATATCATTAAGCAGCGTCAATACTTTAAATTCCGGTTTTGAGCTGGAAGACATGATAACGGAAAGACTCCTAAATAATGCCTCATTAATAAAAAATCTCGACAGCTTGAACCTTCTCAGCAGAATGAAATTGATTGAGATTTCGGATCAAAATGATTTATACAGAATAAATATTTTTGACAGGAAGGGAAACAGGATTTTATCCAGCAGAATTCCTGAAGAGGGGCATCTGCACGGGCCCGAAAATGTAAACAGGTATGAAGAATTAGAACCTATATTGGAAGGAGAAACCGGGGAATTAATCATAGGTCTCAAAGATGCCGAATATACGGATGAAAAAAGATTTGCCGTCGCAGTATCAAGAGCCGGAAATAAGGGAGGCGCAATTGTAATTAATTTAAATGCAGCGGACTTTATTGAATTCAGGAAAAAAATAGGTATAGGGAAAATAATCCAGGATATATCGGATAACGAAGGTTTGGTTTACCTGATGCTGCAGGATACGGCCGGAATTTTGGCTGCCAGCCAAGGTGTTAATGAAGCTGAGCCTGTTGAAGGAGATAAATTTTTAGTTGAAGCTTTAAATTCCAGCTTCACTTTTTCCAGAGTAAATAAGTTCAACAATGAAGAAGTTTATGAAGTTGTTAAAAGATTAAAGTATAATGATGAAATTATAGGATTATTCAGGCTCGGGCTCTCCTTAAATGAGGTTAGGCTCGTTGAAGAGAGAATGCTGAGGAGATTAATAATAATTTCCCTTGTTTTGACCGCGATATCTATAATAGTTTTAAGCATTGTTTTTACTAATCAAAACCTCAGATCTGTTTCCGATGAATATTCTAAATTTAAATCTCTCACCTGGTCGGTTTTTCAAAATATGGATGAAGCTGTAATTGTTGTAAATAAAAATAAGGAAATAGTTCTTTTTAATATTGCGGCGGAAAAATTATTTCAGAAACAGAGCAGCAAGGTAATCGGTAAAAATCTGAACGATATTTCATCTGCAAATTTTGCTTTTCTGTGTGAACTGATTGCCGGAGCGAATCCTGATTCTGTATTCGAAGAAAGAACCGTTGAAATTTCCGGGAAGCAGTATTTCATTATCTTGTCGCTTACAAAGAATTACGATGAAGCAAGGGAGCTGCAGAATCACACTATTGTT
>CAYSGP010000318.1:0-5376 GCA_964430095.1 uncultured Ignavibacteriaceae bacterium | reverse complement strand
AATTGAATGAACTCGGAAGTGAATATATCTGGGTAAAATCCGGTTCTCAATTGAATGAGCTGGGAAGTGAATATATCTGGGTAAAATCCGGTTCTCAATTGAATGAGCTGGGAAGTGAATATATCTGGGTAAAATCTAATTCACAATTGAATGAACTTGGAGGCAGATACGGCTGGGGTAAATAAAATTCCCGGTTAGAAAATGCTTCGAAGCTAAATACCTGGTAGAAATAAAGTTTAAGCTTAACTTTATTTTTAAACATTTACCTTAAGGCCCCGATAAATTTCGGGGCTTTTTTATATCCCCTTAAAGCTTTATTTTTCCGGGTGTGAAAGAAATCCGAGCAGTGATAAGATTGCTGAAGTTGTACATCTTCATTTTAAGCTTATTAATTTTTTGTTCCGTTAATTTATATTCTCAAAGTGACTGGTACGAAAAGGAAAGCAGCTATTTCAAAGTTATCTACAGATCCGGACATGCATATCTTGTTGATCATATACTTAATTCTGCAGAGAATGCTTTAAAGCCTTTAACTGAAATTTTCGATTATACTCCCACCGAAAAAATAATAATCAATACTTTCGATATTTATGATTACGGCTATGCAACAACAACGTCTGTTCCGCGGAATTATATAAGGCTTGAGATTGAACCGTTCGAACCGGGATATGAAAACATCCCTTATACCGACAGATTTCAGTGGGTTATCAGTCATGAATTGGTTCATATTGCAGTAAATGATAAACCTACTAAATTTGAAAAGATTACAAGGACACTTTTTTCGAAGGTAGAACCGGAGCAGATTCAACCCTTAACGGTATTTTACAGCCTTATCACAAGCTACAAACGATATACTCCAAGATGGCATCAGGAATCAATTGCTGTTTACCTGGAAACATGGCTCAACGGCGGATACGGACGTCTTCTCGGCAGCTTTGATGAGATGTACTTCCGTTCTTTGGTGGCAGATAAAAAAGAATTCCCGTCCGGGCTTAACCTTGAATCAAAACTTTCAAATGAGAATTTTTTACTTGAAACATTATTTTACTTGTACGGAGGCAGGTTTGCATCCTATTTAACTATCAAGTACGGTCCTGAAAAAATCATCGAATGGTACAAAAGGGGGGGATTTTTTCTCTCTTCAAATTTCAAAACTACTTTCAATGATGTTTATAAAATATATTTCAATGATGCCTGGAATGATTTTAGAGAATATGAAAAAGATTTTCAGCTTTCAAATATTAATAAAATCAAATCATCTGAGCTGACAAATATAAACAGGATTTCAAAAGAAGCGCTCGGCTGGATTTCGGAACCCTACTATGATCAGTCAGACAACACGGTGCTCTTCACCTATCATCAGCCGCATAGTTTAGCCGGAATAATGAAGCTTTACTTATCAAGCGGTTCGGTTAAAGATATCGGTTCCCTGCCTACCCCAAGCTTATATCAAGTTTCCTCAACGGCATACGATCAGAATTTAGGATTATTCTTTTATACTACAAACAACAACCAGTTCTTCCGCGACTTATGGATGCTGGAATCAAATAAAATAAATCCTTCTCTTTTATTTGAAGACTGCAGAATCGGACAGTTAACGGTTTCACCTGTTACCCATGAATTATGGGGGATACAGCATGCCGCAGCAAGAGCTTCTTTAATGTACTCTGAATATCCTTATAAAAAACTGGAATATGCTGCCTGGTTCAAAACCGGTGAAGAAATTCACCAGCTTGCTATAAGTCCGACGGGTAAACTGCTTGCTGCCGTACTTCATAGATCAAATGGGGAACAAATGCTTGTTTTGTTCAACGCGGATAAGCTTAAATCAACCGGTGCATTGAACTACATTAAGCTGACCGATAAAGGCACTCCGGATAATCCATCCTGGAGCCCGGATGAAAAATTTATCTTCTGGAATGCATATACAAACGGAGTATCTAATATTTACAGGTTCGATTTAGATAATAAAAAAGTTGAAGCACTTACTAATACAGTCAGGGGACTATTTAAACCGGTATTTATCAACCGCGATTCCCTTTTTGCTTTTGAATTTACTTCAGATGGTTTTTACCCTGTAAAAATTGGGAATAAGCCGGCAAAACATCTTCCTGCAATCAATTACCTTGGGGAGGAAATCGTCAAGGAATATCCACAGATTATGGATATTTCATTTAAATCTACAACGGATAATAGGATCGATTCAAAACCAGCCGAAAATTATAACGGTTTAAATAGTCTCGGTCTGCGATCGTTTATTCCTGTCATTACCGGATTTCAGATGCAGAAAGTACTAGGGATTTTTACCCATATTTCAGATCCCTTAAATCATCATAATTTTATATTCGAAGGAGGATATTCTCCATTTAATGAAAATATTCTCGCACCTAAATGGCATTTAAAATTTGAATACGAATATCTGAAAAAACTTAGATTAAAAATAAATTATAATGCTACCGATTTTTTAGATCTTTTCAACAGAAGAAAAAGAGGAATGATCGGTACAATGACTGATATTCAATATACCGCCTACTGGATTTACGATAACCCGCATAAGCTTAAACAGCTGACGAATATTTCGCTTTATAATGGAGTCCGTTATATTAACGACAATTTAATAGAAGTGTCTGATGATTTTATTATAGTCAAAACTTATATTAATTCTAAAAACCAAAGAAGGTCGATCGGCAGTTCCGATTTTGAATACGGAGATGAATATAATGTTTCGTTTCTTATTTTCGGCAGCAATCCTGAAAAACCTGAGTTGGCTTCCCAGATATATGCGGACTGGAGTCATCTGACTACTTGGATTTGGGACCATAATGTTTTTCATTTTAAGCTTGGAGCAGGCTACCATTTTGTAAATGATAAATTAATGCAGTCCCAATTTTTTTTCGGAGGTTTCGGTAATAGGGAGGTCGAAGATACCGAAGTTAAACAGTTCCGGGAACTATTCAGGTTTCCCGGGACTCCAATTTATAGTTTAAATGCAGATAGTTTCTTGAAGCTGCATGTAGAAAATACCTTTCCTCCGGTAAGACTTGGGGGCCCTTCATTAGGACAGCACTTTTTAGAGCATATTGATTTTTCGATTTATTCACAGTCCCTTCTTATTAAATCTAATATTGAAAAAGGATTAGTTGATCTTGGAAGCCAAATTAGCTTTATTTTTAAGCATTGGTACAACCTTGAATCCACTTTTTCGGGCGGTATAGCCATGGCTTGGTATGAAAATAGTAATTCCTGGGATTGGTTTTTATCTCTCAAACTGCTGAAAAACTTTTAATTCTCTTAAATCTTAACTATAACTTTAATATTTTATATAATATCTTTTTCACCTTTTAGTACAAAATGAAATTTTCAGAATTTAAAGAGCAGCTTGATAAGGAAAGATATCAGGGAAGCGGATCTTCTGCGAGGACTAAGAATCTTGAAGCAATATTAGACATTGTTAAAAGTATTAACCGTTCGTTGATCTTGGAAGATGTCCTTGAGCTGGTTTTAAAAAATGCAATAAAGCTCACCGAATCAGACCGCGGTTTTATTGTATTGAAGAATGCTTCCGATGAACTTGAATTTAAGTTAGGTCTTGATGCGAAGGGGACTGTGCTTCCCGAGAATTCATTTAATGTAAGCACTACCGTTGTAAATGATGTTTATCAGGTAGGGCAATCTAAGTTTATTGAGGGAGCGCAAAGCGATACAAAAAATGACCCGAGCAAAAGTATTTTAAAGCTGGAACTGGAAACGATCCTTTGTTCGCCTCTTTTTGCAGATGATAAAAAGATTGGAGTAATTTATGTAGACAGCAAGCATCTGCATAAAATTAATGTCCGGGAGATCACTGATACTTTTGAAATTCTTGCCGGTCAAGCAGCCACTGCTATCCGGAATGCCCAATTGTATGAAGGGCAGCTGAAGGCTTACAATGCCTTGAATGAGGCGAATGAACAATTAATTCAGGCCGAAAGGAAAGCATTAAAATCCAGTATTGATTCTGAAATCGGGCAGGCTTTGCAAGGGCTGGTTCACCTGGGACTTCTGGAAGTTGAAAGTCTTATGAGAACTATTGAGAAAATAAAAAAGGAGTACGAAAGCAAGTTCAATGAAGATTTGATTTTATTCGACAGACTTAAGCTAAAATCAAAAGTAGCGGTAGACAGCATCAGGAATATTCAAAAATATGCACAGGTATTAATTGAAACCGCAATAATTAATCTTAACAAAGACAGCGGAAATCTTAATAAAAGAATCAGCTCAGTCATTAAGTATATTTCTCCGATGAAGCAGTTCAATAAAGTAGTTTTTAAAACGGAAATGAATAACCTGCCTCTTTGCAATTATGATTCCGAACAAATACAGCATCTTCTTGTACATCTTTTTACAAACGCGGCTGAAGTTAAGCAGGATTCGACAATTACAATTAAATCCAGGTGTGAAGCAAATAAAATTTATATTATTATAGAAGATAACGGTCCAGGTTTTCCTCCCGAAAAATTACAATCAGCTTTCGATCTACCGTCTCAAAAAAAGAGCGGGTACGGACTTTTCATGTGCAAAAGCATAATCGACAGGCACAACGGCGAAATAAAAATATTAAACGGAGCTTCCGGTGCTTCTGTAGAATTTATTTTACCGGTAAATTAAAATGAATGAATCTCTCGTAAAATATTTCTCAACTTTATATGATCCCATTCATTACCCCATTGAGGTGATTGAGCCTGATGGGAAAATTTTCTATTTAAATGAAGCCTTTTACCTTCTTTGGGGATATAATCTCCATGAATTAAAAGAATATTCTGTTTTTGATGACCCTGAATTAAAAAAGGACGGAATAGCAGCTCTCATTAAGGAAGTATTTGAGAAAAAAAGCGAAGCAACAATAAATAATTTTATAGACTCCCTCCTAAAAGCTCGGGAATTAACCATTCCTATATTAAAGACTAAGATCTTTCATTTAAATATTGAAAAAATAGATTTTGTGGTTCTTTTGCATGAAGATCAGACAGAGCTGTTATTGACTGAAGAAGAAATCAGAAAGGCGAGGGATAATTCAAAGGAAGCAGAGAGACTGAAAGATACTTTTCTAAACGTGCTGTCTCACGAGCTTCGTACTCCCTTAAATATCGTCCTCGGTTATGCTTCCATTATCAAGGAAAGCATGAAGGAAAAGATTACTTCTGAAGATAAAGTATATTTGGATAATTTATACACTGGAAGCGAGCGTTTATTTAACAGCATTACGCAGATGCTGGAGTTTGCCCAAATAGAAGCGGGTACCTTCAAGCTTCATATCGAAAATATAGATTTGATACCTGTGCTTAAAATAGGAGTTGGTTTAATAGAAAAAAGTGCCGAAGAAAAAAATCTAATCGT
>CAYSGP010000317.1:0-4100 GCA_964430095.1 uncultured Ignavibacteriaceae bacterium | reverse complement strand
ATCTTTCCCGACGAACATGATATGCAGAAAGAAGCTGATAAATTAATATTAAATAAATATTCTCCGCCCGGATTTTTAATCAAAAGCAACTTTGATATTGTCCAGTTTAGGGGAGATGTGGGAAAATACCTTAAACCTTCTTCAGGGCAAGCCAGTCTGAGCCTTTTTAAGATGTTGCGGGACGGTATTTCGCTCGAACTCCACCGAGCGTTGAAAAAAGTAAAAAGCACCGGCAAATCTGTTTCCGTGGAGAATGTCAGCTTCGAATTGGACGGAAAAATAAAATTGCTCGGCATTGAGGTTTTGCCTGTAAAACATACCCCCAGCATTAATGAAAATTATTTACTTATTCTATTTAAAGAAGAAATTTCTTCTAAGGAAAATGTACTTAATTTAAAAAGCGGTAAAAATAAGAAAATCAGGAAAAAGCAGGATGAATCTGAATCTGAAAAGCTCCGCGAAGAGCTTAGTGTAACAAGAGAACATCTGCAGTCGATTATTGAAGAGCATGAAGCGGCGAATGAGGAATTGAGATCGGCGCTGGAAGAGCTTCAATCGAGCAATGAGGAGCTCCAGAGTACAAATGAAGAGATGGAAACGGCGAAAGAGGAACTTCAGTCTACAAATGAAGAGCTTATTACGGTTAATGAAGAGCTGGAAAAAAGAAATGAAGAGCTTACGGTTTTAAACAGCGACCTCTATAACCTCCTGGCAAGCATTCATTTGCCGGTTATTATGCTGGATAAAAATTTAAGGATTAGAAGATACACTCCTCACTCGGAGAAAATATGGAATTTAATTGCCGGCGATATAGGGAGACCTGTAAGCGATATTAATCCTAATTTCCATATTCCTGAATTAAAGGAAAAAATATTGCATGTAATAGATTCACTAGAAATACAGGAACTCGAAGCACATGATACTGATGGTAACTGGTATTCGATGAAAATACGTCCTTATAAAACAATTGATGATAAGATTGACGGTGTTGTTATCTCTTTGTTCGAATCGAATATTCTTAAAGGAGGAATTGATGATATTTTCCAATCGATTACAAAAACAATCTTCGATGTCGTCCCCGGACCGTTAATAGTACTTGATAAAAATAAAAAGATAATTAATGCAAATAAGCTGTTTCTTAAAAAGTTCAATTTGTCTGGAAATGAAATTACCGGGAAAAAAATTTACGAAATAAAAAATAGGGCATGGGATACTCCGGATGTTAAAAATTTATTTGAAAATATCCTTTTAAAAGAGACATTTTCAGAAAATTATAAGCTTTATGCGGATAACCGGGAACTTGTGGTAAATGCGGCTAAAATAAAGCTCCCCAATAATCAGCAGCAGTTATACTTGCTGGCTTTAATGGAATCACTATTGTAATCTTTTAAATATGTTATCTTATTAAATGAAGATGCAAGAAGAATGTTATTGAAAAGAATGATGAAAAAGGATGAGACGCTGAAGCATACTAAGACGTTCGGGAAGAAATTAAATCAGGTTGAGTCGAATACAAATATCTTGAAAAAAAGAAAAATATCCGGATTAAAAGACGAAATCGATGAAACTGAGCTTCTGAAGTTCAGGGATATTCTTGAGGAATCGAGAGATAAATATGCCGATCTTTATGACTATGCGCCTATCGGCTACATGTGCCTGAGTGATAAAGCAGTGGTAACGGAAATTAATTTAACGGGCGCAGGTATGCTGGGAAGGGATAAGAAGTATATTATCGATACTCCTTTTATTTATTTCCTTGCCCGTAATGAAATAGACCGGTTTTTAAAATATTTAAAGAGCTGCCGGTTGAAAAACATCCCTGTAGTTGATGATTTTATGTTGAACCTGAAAGGTAATACTGAATTATACTTAAAAATGTTTATAGTTCCGTTTCCTGATTATGTCAGTAAAAAAATATCTTACAGGGTAGTAATGTATGATGATTCAGAACGGCTTAGAGTGGAGAAAGCATTAAAGGAAAGCGAGGTCCGGTTTTCAAATCTTGCCGATAAGGTTCCAGTATTAATCTGGATGTTCAATAAGGACCAAAAGCTCGAATATATAAATAAGCAGAGGTTCCATTTTACAGGCTTGTCTGCTGAACAGGATGGAAGCAATTGGTTTGAGAATGTTCATCCGCTGGATGTGAAGCTTTATAAGCAGAAATATAGAGATGCTTTCAGGCTCCATAAGAAATTTTCTATAGAATACAGGTTAAAAAACCATAACAATGAATATCATTGGCTGCTCGAAACTACAATACCAAGGTATACTGATGAAAAAGAGTTTTTAGGATTAATAGGAACCGGCATCGACATAACAGAGCGGAAAAAAGCCCGGATTGCCATTGATAATAATCTTAAAGAAAAAGAGCTGCTTGTTAAAGAAATTCATCACAGGGTAAAAAATAATCTGCAGATTGTATCCAGTCTTTTAAACCTGCAGAGCTTTTATGTAAAGGATCCGAAGATTTTAGATTTGATTAAAGGAAGCCAGGAGAGAATCCGTTCCATGGCTCTGGTTCATGAAAAGCTGTACCGGTCAAAGGATCTTCTGAAAATAGATTTCGAAGAGTATTCGAAAGAGCTTATTTCTCACTTGTTCCAGTCTTATAGGAAAAATACAAATATAAGGCTCAAGCTGGATATTCAAAGGACACTTCTGGAGATCAATACAGCAATTAGTCTGGGTTTGATTTTAAATGAACTTGTTTCAAATTCATTAAAATATGCATTCAACGGCAGAAAAGAGGGGGAGATTTCGGTAATTCTGCAGCATAAAAAAAAGAATAAACTGGAACTGGTAGTCAGAGATGACGGCGTCGGATTTCCAAAAGATTTTGATATTGCAAATTCCGAAGGAATGGGTCTTGAGCTGGTGGAATCGCTTGTACAGCAGCATAACGGTTCATTGAATATAATAAAAGACGGCAAAACGGAATTTCAAATTTCAATTGAAATGCAAAAGGAAAAACCCAAGCCGGATGAATTTCTTCTTGGGAATGAATCCATATAAGAAAAATCACACATTCCGTTAATGTTCTTTTAAATAGAAATTTCTTACACGCCTTCAACAAGTATCATTTTTGATTCGGCATTTTTATACCTGATTTTTTTTGCCTTGCTGTATTCTTCCGAACCCCACCAGGCTTTTGCTTTTTCCATATTGTCAAACTCTATCACTACAATCCGTTCCGGACTCCAATTTCCCTCTAGTGTTGCTGTTTTACCGCCGCGGACGATAAATTTTCCTCCGTATTGCTTAAGAGTAGCCGGAACCAGCTTCTTATATCCTTCGTATTCTTTTTGATTTTGGATTATCACTTCTACAATTATGTAAGCGGACATCTTTTCTCCTTGTTTATTTACGGGGTAATTTTTGGAAAGTATTTGTTAATGCTCAGTTTGTATAAAAAACTTTTGCACATTGGTAATTTATAAGTGTACAATTATAGACAATTAAAAATTGCAAAGACAATAAATCCGGATTTTTATTTTCAACAAAGTCATCCTTTTGCTTGTGTTTATTAAATTTGTAGCTGTCAGAAATTCTCAATAAATTCAAAAATATAATATTTTATATTGGATGAAGATACCCGGAGAAAAATTTTTCTTACAGTGGTTAATTTTAATTAATCTTTCCCTGGTTATTTTCTATTTTATATCTCACTTTTGGTTATCCTCAGAAACCATTAGATCTCTGTTTAATTTAGATGGTGAAGGCACTATTCCCTCCTGGTTTTCTACTATACAGTTATTTTCTCTGTTTGCTCTGTCTCTAATTTATTCATTAAGAATTGAAAACAAACACCTTCGCAGGTTTTATTATCTGCTTAGTTTAATATTCCTGTTCTTCTCGGCAGACGAAACAATAATGATGCATGAAACTATTGCAAAAAGTTTTGTAACCCGCGGATTCCATTCGTGGATATTAATTTATCCTGTAATCATGATCATATTTGGAGTTATTTTTTTTAAAGGACTGTCGGCATTTTTGAATGAAAAAGAAGGTTTGACAATTTTCATTATCGGTGCCGGTTTATTTGCTGCAGGGGGTGTTGGTTGGGAAATGTGGGGTTATTATCTGGAAACAGAATCAGT
>CAYSGP010000316.1:0-5769 GCA_964430095.1 uncultured Ignavibacteriaceae bacterium | reverse complement strand
CGACTCCCTGGATATTGTTGAGCTTGTAATGGGTTTTGAAAGTGTTTTCCAGGTTTCTATACCCGATGAAGATGCTGAAAAGATCAGCACCGTGGGGGATGCAGTTAAATATTTAAAGGAAAAATTAGGCTAAACCGACTTGTTTAGGAGGCAGATAAGGAAAAAGCTTCTGCTTCCTGTACCAAGGCTGATCCCATAATTGGGATTATTCGTACCTATTCCGAATTTGTATATTCGGGAATGCTGAAGATGAAAGATATTTCAGGAGTTTATGTATGAATAATAGAAGAGTAGTTGTAACCGGGATAGGAGCAATTACTCCAATAGGCATAGGTGTAGAACAGTTTTGGACTGCACTATTGGAAGGAAAAAACGGTGTAGGTCCGATTACTAAGTTTGATACGGCTGAATTTGATACGAAGTTTGCAGCTGAAGTAAAAGGATTTAATCCTGAAGATTACCTCGACCGAAAACTTTCCAGAAGAATGGATCCGTTTTCACATTTTGCAATGGTAACTTCCGATATGGCAATCTCCGAGTCAGCCATCAATATGGGAAATATTGATAAAGAAAGATTCGGTGTTATTTACGGCAGCGGTATCGGCGGAATGAACACTCTTCAGCAGCAGCATTGGAATTACTTCGAATCCAAAACCCCCCGTAAGTTGTCTCCCTTTTTTGTTACCATGATGATATCCGATATTGCAGCAGGCCAAATATCCATTAAACATGGACTTAAGGGACCTAATTATGCTACAACATCCGCATGTGCAACATCTTCCCATGCAATTGCAGATGCAATGATTCTTATTCAAAGAGGGAGTGCAGATCTCATGTTGTGCGGCGGCTCGGAAGCTGCAATTACCGAAATGTCTATCGGCGGCTTCAATGCAATGAAAGCACTTTCTACATGGAATGACAGGTACCTGGAAGCATGCCGTCCTTTCGACAAAGACAGGAATGGTTTTGTGATGGGGGAAGGTGCAGGCACCTTAATACTGGAGGAACTATCCCATGCAATAAAACGCGGTGCAAAGATTTATGCAGAAATTGTCGGAGTCGGATTGACCGGCGATGCATATCATATAACTGCTCCCGCGCCGGAAGGTGAAGGCGCTCAACGCTCAATGAAAGCGGCAATCTGCGATGCTGATATTTCCCCTAATGAAATTGATTATATAAACGCTCATGGGACATCCACTCCTTATAATGATTTAAATGAGACCATCGCTATTAAAAAGGTCTTCGGAGATCATGCATATAAAATGGTTATAAACTCGACAAAATCGATGACTGGTCACCTCTTGGGAGCTGCCGGAGGAGTAGAAGCTATTGCTACTATTCTTGCCATAAAAAATAATATTGTCCCGCCGACAATTAATTTAATTAATCCCGATCCGGAATGTGATCTTAATTATAGTGCGAACCATGCTACTAAACATGAAATCAATTATGCTCTTAGCAATACATTCGGATTCGGAGGTCACAATGCATCACTGCTTTTTAAGAAATATGAGGAATAGCTTTGGGAAAGCTGCTTAGCTGGCTTATCGAAAGATTAAAGCAGAGAGAGATTAATAGAAAATCAAAGTATATCAGCAGACTTTTTACCGAAGAAAAATTTATTATGCTTGAAGAATTAGTCGGGTTCAGAATAAAAAACCGTTCATATTTTATTCAGGCTTTAATGCACCGCTCATTCCTCGAACAAAATCTGGAATACGATGTATCCAATGAACGCCTGGAATTTCTTGGAGATTCTGTTTTAAGCTTATCGGTTGCGGAATACCTGTTTGAATCTTTCCCCGATAAAGACGAGGGATTCTTAACCAAAGTGCGTGCAAAGCTTGTCAACCGGCTTGCATTGGCGGACGCTGCCGAGAAAATAAATCTGGAAGACTATATATTAATAAGTAAAAATATTTCATCTTCTTTTAATAACGGTTCTAAAACTATTCTCTGCGATGCTCTCGAAGCTTTAATCGGAGCAGTATACCTGGACAACGGATTAGAATCTGCAAAAGAATTCATCCAGAAAGTCCTGATTCAGCCTAATACAAAGGCCGGGATTTATCTTATTGATGAAAATTTTAAAAGCCAGCTGCTCGAATATGCTCAGGCAAACAAAATGGATAACCCCACCTATACTGTAATAAATGAAGAAGGTCCGCAGCACAATCGAACATTTACAATTAAAGTTGCCATAAACGGGATTGAATATGGAGTGGGACTTGGAAAGAATAAAAAAAGTGCTGAACAAAAAGCCGCTCAGGCCGCTCTTCTAAAACTCTCGGAAATATTTCCAAATAAAAACTAAATTTCATCTCTTTTTCTTGCTCTTTTTCGACAATCATTAATAATTTATTAATCAAACTGTTTTGTAATAATTACTGAATTTTTAGTGGATTCCTTCCCATTCAGCTAACATTCCCAATACTATTATTCTAATCCGAATTGCTCATTTTGTTGGAACAGAAGAATTAATAATTGTATCGGCAGATCATTTGATTCCGTAAAAAATCCTTATTAAAGAAATTAAATAAAGATGAAATTTATTCGATAATTAATTTGAAAGATACATCAGGTGTTCAAAATACAAAACTGCTTGGAGCATGGAAATATTCCTTTTTATCAACATAAAAAACAGTAAATGGTGAAAATAGGACTCCATGGAACGGACTGGGAACCGGAAAGTCCCGGAATAAAAGAAGTTTTTATTCTGTAATAAAACAAATAACAAACTAATCTTAATAAAATGTGCAAGAAATCCGGAAAATCGAGATTTAAATAAAGTGCGGGTCATATTAAAATTAATTATAATCTTCCTTGTTCTCTTCATTAATTTATATTCTGAAGATGATGAGATCCAATGTACACACCTTAAGGCTGAAGACGGTCTGTCCTTAAATATAGTTACTAAAATACTTTAGGCAGCAGAGGTTTTTTATGGTTTGACACCTAAATTCAGTCCCGGAACTTTGTTCAGAATTAAATTCAAGAATGATAAAGGAATTTTGTAACAAAATGCACGAGCCGTCAATCTTAATAGTGGAAGACAACAGCATAGTAATGCTTGAACTTAAAGAACGTTTGTGTGAAATGAATTATGAGGTTGTAGATACAGCCGTCTCATGTTTGGAGGCCGTTGAAAAAGCAAATATTCACCGTCCAGATTTAATAATTATGGATATCAGGCTTAAAGGTGAAATGGACGGGATTGACGCTGCTGCAGTAATAAGGGCCGATTACAATCTCCCAATAGTTTATCTTACTGCACATACCGATGAAAATACTTTGTCGAGAGCAAAGCTGACCGAACCTTTTGGTTATATTATTAAACCATTTGAAGAGCGTGAACTTTTTACAACAATTGAGATGGCTCTTTATAAACACGGTATGGAGAAAAAATTAAAAGAAAGCGAACATTGGCTTAATGCCGCATTACAAAGCATCGGTGATGCCTTAATTGCCACCGATACGACGGGAATAATAAAAATTATGAATCCCGTTGCAGAGGAAATAACCGGATGGCAGTCTGAAGATGCACTAGGATTAAACATTCATGACATTTTTAAGGTAAAAAATGAAGAGAATGAGAAACTGCTTGAAAATCCTATCGAAATCTCTTTGAAAAATGATTCCATTTCCGGAGAGGCGAACAAACTTTTAATTTCCAAAACAGGTTTGATACTGAATATTGACTACAGTTCGGCCCCGATAAAAAATGAATCTGGAAAAACGAGTGGTGTCGTGCTTGTCTTTAGGGACGTAACCGAACTTGTAAAATCTAAAAAATTGATTGAAAATCAGAAGAAATTTCTGAAGCAAATAATTGATACCGATCCGAATTACATTTCAGTTAAAAATTCGGAGGGAATGTTTGAACTGACTAATAAAGCAGCAGCGGCAGCTTTGGGCACTACCACGGAAGAGATAGTCGGCAAATTCGATTCAGAGTATTTTGATTCCAAAGAGGTAGAGAATCAGCGGGCAATGGAGAAAAAAGTAATCAATTCCCAGGAAGAGATTTTCATCCCTGAAGAAAAGTTGATTGACTCAAAAAGCAAGATTCATTTTCTCCAGACATACAAAAGGGCAATAGAAAGCCAGAACGGAAAAGAAAAATTAGTGCTGACTGTCGCCTCGGATGTAACACAGCTTAAATTTACCGAAAGAGCCTTAAGAGCCAGCGAAGAAAGAATAAAAACCTTGCTGGAGGCAATACCTGATATAGTGCTGCGATGCAATGAACGCGGGATTCTTTTGGATTATCATGCCCAAAATCAGGATATTCTGCTAAGAAAAACCGGAGATGTAATCGGGAAAAACATATTTGATATTTTTGAACATGACTTTGCCGAAAAGATATTTTCTTTTTCTAAAAAGGCTTCATCATCGGGGGAAATTCAAATATTCGATTATGAATCCGGCGATGAATTTCCTTCCGTATATCAGGTTCGTATTTTCAGCAATGCTAAGTATGAGTTTATTACAATTCTCAGAGATATAACGAAAATAAAACTTGCAGAGAATGAATCGTACAACTATCTAAAAGAACTTCAGGTGAATAAAAATATCCTTGAGCAAAAAGCTGCTGATCTTACTGAATTGAATAAAAAATTAAATCAATCCGAGCAGGAACTGATTGCGTTGAACGCGGCTAAAGATAAATTTTTCTCAATAATTGCGCATGACTTGAGAAGCCCCTTCAATTCTCTGCTTGGTATAACCGAATGCCTTTATAATGAAATAGACAATGTTTCTAAAAAAGAAATTAAATCGATGTTAATGGATATACATAACTCAGCCAAATCGACTTTTAATCTTTTGGAAAATCTTCTGCAGTGGGCGGCAATTAAAACAAAAAAAATAATTTATGATCCCAAGATTCTAGAGCTTGATAAATTAATTCCGGGGATTGTCGAACTCTATTCGGGCATCGCTTCCAATAAGGAAATCAATTTATCTTCAAACATTAATCCCGCTGGAACGGCTTACGGTGATTATAACATGATTTCATTTATTTTAAGAAATCTAATCTCAAATGCAGTAAAATTTACAAAACCGGGAGGAACCATAAATGTATTTGCACTGGAAGAAAAAAAGTATGTGAAAATCAGCGTATACGATTCAGGTGTAGGGATGACTTCTGAAAAGATTCTGGAATTGTTTAAACTGGATAAAAATATATCAACACCGGGAACCTGCAATGAAAAAGGCTCAGGTCTAGGATTAATTTTATGCAGGGAATTCATTGAAATAAACAAAGGAAAAATAACCGTTCAGTCTAAAATAGGTGAAGGCTCCATCTTCAGTTTTACTCTGCCCAAAATGAAATTGTAAAACTGCTGAGTCATTTAGATTTAAGATAAATATAAATATTAAAAGTATTAACTGCAGTTAAAATGGCGGACATATGATTAAAGTATTGATTGTTGAGGATGAATTAATAGTTGCATTGGAGCTGAAAAGCAGGCTGCTTGATCTAGGCTATGCAATCTGCGGCATTGTTGCTTCCGGTGAAGAAGCTGTTGAACTGACTGCAAAGGAAAATCCGGATCTTATCTTAATGGATATTAATATTAAAGGAGCATACGACGGTGTAAAGACTTCTGAAATCCTTAAAGTTGATTACGATATTCCGATCATTTTTATAACGGCTTTTTCAGATCCTAAAACCCTTCAGAGGGTTAAGGTTAGTGAGCCATACGGCTATATAATCAAACCTTTTGAAGAAAGAGAGCTGCATACGGCAATCGAAATTGCTTT
>CAYSGP010000315.1:0-3387 GCA_964430095.1 uncultured Ignavibacteriaceae bacterium | reverse complement strand
TATATAAAGAATGACATATTTCATTAAACCGCAGAATGTCTCTTTGCCGATGTTAGAGCAAAAATTAATTGAAAAAGGTTGGTGTATTAAAATAAAGGCAGAGCTTGATCAACAAAAATCCGTGGCGTAAAACCCACTTTCCCTTATAAATATAAACTGTATAAAAGCATTTAAAAGATGATTAATAATCGCTTGAAAATCAAGCATTTAGATGGATTTAAAGAAATTTTTTTCTAATAGAAGAATGGCGTTAGAATCCGAGCATACCAATAGAAGATTTTGCAATTTCGACCAGAGGAGCCCAGTATATTCCGAAATACAGGATAGGAATTAAAAGAACAGCCAAGACAAATCCATTTACCGGAGATACAGAAAAACTGGGCATTCCAGATTCGGTTTTCACCAGGTACATGTGCTTAAGGATCCTGATATAATAATAGAGTGAAACAACGGTATTTAGCAGGGCAATTACTGCTACAGTTACCATTTTGGCATCAATTAGAGCAAGAAATAAATACAGTTTACCTATAAACCCTGCAGTAGGGGGAATACCCGTCAGAGAAATTAAAAATATTGTAAGTGAAACTCCAAGCAAAGGAGCTGAATAGCCTAAACCATTGTAATCTTCAAGCTCTTCGCTTCCTGTTTTATTGGCAATAAGCATGACAATAAAAAATGCTCCCAAGTTCATGAAAGCATAAACCACAAAGTAAATTAGGATAGCCAATAGTCCTTGCTCAGACATTACGGTTAAACCCAGTAAAATATATCCGGCATGAGCAATGCTTGAATAAGCCAGCAGCCTTTTAAGATTAGTTTGCCACAACGCTGCAAAATTCCCCAGGGTCATAGTAAGAATTGAAATTAAAATGATAAAGCTTTTCCAATCGATAATATTAAACAGCTGCCAGTATCCGTTCGAATCAATATTATAAACGAAGGTAATTTTTATAAACCTGATCAATATTGCGAATCCCGCGGCTTTGCTGGCAATTGATAAATAGGCAGTAATGGTGATCGGGGCACCTTCATAGACATCCGGAGTCCAGAAATGGAAAGGAGCGGCGGAAATTTTATAGCCTATGCCGGCAAAAATTAAAATACTTGAAAGAACAAAAGTTAATCCCTGGATCGGCTGATTCTGCAGAGCAGAATTAATTTCATAAAGATTAGTAGTCCCCGTTAACCCGTATATAATTGAAATTCCAAATAGCATTATCCCTGAAGAAACGCTGCCGTAAATAACATACTTAAGGGAAGCTTCGCTGTTCCGCAGCGATTGTTTTGTGAAACCGGCTAATACATAAGAGGAAAGGGATACCAATTCTAGAGAGAGATAAACAAGAATTAAATCCGCAGAGGAAATCATAAAGAACATTCCGAGGATCATTCCGAATATTAAAGTGTAATATTCACCATGGCGGTCAAATACTCTTTTTATCTCATCGGATGATAAAGAAAAGAATATCACAAATATTGAAGCAAGAAGAACTATCGATTTAAAGAACGCACCGAAAGAATCAATGCTCATTAATCCGCCGGATCCGTCAGGTGAAGATGCAAAAAGGTTTATTCCGAACTGCTGAAATACAAAAAAAGAAGCAGCTGCAATACCGGCTAATCCGATATACGGCAGAGCTTTCTTATTTTTAAAGATCAGATCAATTGCTGCAATAAGAACAATCGCAATTGAAACCGAGATTTCCGGTCTGATTAAAGTTAAGCTGTCGGTAATATAGCTGAGACTGTGCTGCACAATGTTCCTTAATTAAAATTTTCCAATCGAGCTTATATAGATTTGCGAATCTTCCATAAATTTTACGATAGAATTAACGGATGTATTCATCAGGTCGAGCATAGCCGAAGGATAAATGCCGAGGAATAAAATTATAAGACTCAGCGGTACAAGCATTGCATATTCTCTGAAATTCAAATCCGGAAGCTGTTTCCATTTATCCTCCAGTTTTCCCAGGTAAATTCTCTGGAGAGTCCAAAGCATGTAACCTGCACCCAGCAGGATTCCCAAGGTAGAAATTATAGCTAATATTCTGATTGAATCGGATCCGAAGCTGCCGAGGAATACAAAAGCTTCGGAAATAAAGCCGCTTAAGCCGGGCAGGCCGATTGCGGCAAAAAATGCAAGTGTTGTGAATCCTGTATAAATCGGCATTTGAACCGCCAGGCCGCCGAAATCATCAAGACCCCTGGTATGAGCCCTGTCGTATATAATTCCCACAATAATAAAGAGCATTGCGGTTATTGTACCGTGATTGAACATCTGTAGAATCGCACCGGAAATGCCGAGCGTATTTAATGATGCCATTCCAAGCATTACAAAGCCCATGTGTGAAATGGATGAGTAGGCAATGAGCTTTTTAAAATCTTTCTGAGCCATTGCGCATAAAGCGCCGTAAATTATATTTATCATTCCGAATAAACCGATATACCAGATCAGCTGCTTGGTAATTTCCGGGAACATTGGGTAATTAACTCTTAATATTCCATATGTGCCCATCTTTAAAAGAACTCCGGCAAGTATTACACTTATTGCCGTAGGTGCTTCAACATGTGCATCAGGAAGCCAGGTGTGGAACGGGAACATCGGGATTTTTATTGCAAAGCCGACAAATAAGGCTAGAAAAGCATAAAATCTAAGGTTATTTGGATTCAGTGGTGAAAGTATCCCTGTCTGCGTATAACTGTTTGCATCCATCATTGTAAGCATATTAAATGTGAATACTTTCGTGCCGTCTGCAAGTGTTTCCATTGAACTGAAATATAATCCGATTACTGCAATAAGAATAAAGACGCTGCCGAATAAAGTATACAGGAAAAATTTTATAGCAGCATATTCTCTTCTCGGACCGCCCCAGATTCCAATTAAGAAATACATCGGGAGAAGCATTAATTCCCAAAAGATATAGAATAGGAAAAAGTCGAGTGCAACAAAAACTCCCATCATGCCGGTATCCAGGAGGAGGAAGAGGGCAAAATATCCTTTAATTGATCTCGGGATGTTCCATGAAGCAAGAGTTGCAATGAAAGTGATTAAACCTGTTAAAAAGACTAAAGGCGCACTTAATCCGTCGATTCCCATGAAATAATCTATTTTAATTCTGCCAATCCAGGAGAAGCCGCTGATATCAATCCATCTAAATTTTTCAATGAATTGGAATGATCCCGGATCAAAGATGCCTCCTGTGGAATAATCAAAATTAAGAAGGAGAAATCCCGATACTAAAAATTGAAATCCGGTTATTAATAATGTCAGAAGCTTTATCGGTTTTTCCTGGGACTTAGGTATGAAAAGAATTATAAGCATCCCAAGGACAGGGAGAAAAGTTATTAAAGATAAAAAAGGAAAATTTTCCATTTGTCTGCCTAAAG
>CAYSGP010000314.1:0-6781 GCA_964430095.1 uncultured Ignavibacteriaceae bacterium | reverse complement strand
TGGATAAGTCTATTCCTTCACATTTTATTTCAGGGATAGATACTTTCCATCTGTCCTGCCGGTATTTATCTCCATTGAAAAATTCTGAATCAGGGAGAATAGGAGTCAATGTAAATGAATAAAAAATTAAAATTGAATCAGCCGAAGAAAAATTTATCGATTTAATTGAGCCGTTGTATTTCTTTTTGGAATCGGAAAAAGAAATCTTGCCGGTATTAATACTAATATCCTCGCTGAACATCAGTGTTAAAGAATCTGCTTTTTCTAAAGATTTTATGGAAAAATCTTTTATTCCTGCATTGAAAGATTTTACGGAAAAAAGCTGAATATTTTTTATTTTGTTTGTTATGATAAACATGCCGCTGATTATTTCAACTTTATTTATTTTAAAAGGCTTGATTCGATCAGGAATCGATCGGTAAAGGGATTTATAAATGATGCTTAAGCTGTCATTTCTTTTTTCGTCTGATTTATTTCTTCCGCCTTCCGAGTCAATCAATGAAAAAATTTTGTATTCCGGTTCGAATAATTTCAGCTCCAGTACGCTCAAGCGATTGCTAAATATAAGATCAAACAAAGATATTCCGCTCGCCGCGGCTTCGGAGATTAAAACAGCTGAAGAGTCTATTGAAGAAAGTGAAGTATCGTTCCAGGTATAAAAAATATTTTCTGCAGTTAAAGAATTGGTTAATAAACTGTAGCCGAGATTTTCAATATTTAAATGATAAGTCTTGTCGTTTGCATTTTTAATCAGTTTTGGTTTTACAATAAAGTTAAGTATCGGATTGACAATCAGTTCTAATGACAGCAGCAAACCCAAAATGATCGCAAAAATTATAGTTAAAACTCTGCATGGTATGCAAATCCAAATTTTATCAATAAAAGATCTCCATGTATTTCCTATCTTATCCAGATAATTCCTCTTTCAAATTTGTAATATAATAATAGGTTATCTGCGGCAGAGGCTTCATTATTTTTATCACATTTTTAACCGGAAGAGGATCGGGGAAAATTCAAATCATATATAAATTCAAATCATATATATTTAAATATTTTAAAACGCTGGAAAAAAGCGGGAATGAGATATAAATCTCATTGAATTATTTTCTTCAAAAAGAATATTTCCTTTACTCTTATTATTAAATAAATTGATTAATAATCATTTAGGAATAAAAACGGTTATCTAACTGCAATGCCTGAAGTTAATTTTTCATATGAGAGCAAATTAAAGGGTGAGAAATTTATAGCCGAAAAGCTTTGGGAGAGTGAAGAAAGCCTGAGAGTTCTCATGAATTCAAATCCCGAAGCGGTTTTCATTCTGGATACAATGGGAAATTTTATTGCTGCAAATGAAAAAACCGCGCAGCGGTTCGGAAAGCCGGTCGAAGAGCTTATCGGTACTAATGTATTCTCATATCTTTCCTCCGAGCTCGCAAAAAATAGGAAAGATAAAGTAGATGAGGTAATCAGAACAGGTAAAGCGGTAAGGTTTGATGATACCCGAAATAGCAGGTATTTCGATAATTATCTGCACCCGGTTTTTGATTCGGAAGGAAATGTGATAAGGATTGCTGTATGGGTAGTTGATTTTACTGAAAGGAAGCTCGCAGTTGATGCATTGAAGGCAAGCGAGGAAAAATTCAGGGAACTTGCCGAAAACATCCCGGAAATTTTCTGGATTAGGAAGGGGGATGAAATGCTGTATGTTAGTCCGGCTTATGAAATAATCTGCGGAAAAAGCTGCGAGAGCCTCTACAAGGAGCCTAATTCTTTTCTGCAGTCGATTCATCCGGATGATATCGGCCGCGTAATGCAAAGCTTTTCTTCGGATCAGTACCTGAAAGACGGTTTATTCGATGAAGAGTTTAGGATAATACGTCCGGATGGGGTTGTAAAATGGATTTGGTCAAAAACTTTTCCTGTTCACAGAGACGGAGAAATCGTACGTACAGTAGGCATCGCTGAGGATATTTCTTTAAGAAAAGAATATGAGGAAAAAATCCGGGAAGCGCTAGCCAAAGAAAAAGAAGTGAACGACCTCAAGTCAAGATTTGTATCCATGGTTTCGCATGAATTCCGGACGCCGCTCGGACTTATTCTTTCATCGGCAGAGCTGCTCCAGAATTACGGTTATAAATGGAACGAAGATAAAAGAAATGAACAGTTTGAAAAAATTAAAAAAGCAGTCGATAACCTTACCGGACTAATGAATGATATTATTATTTTAAGCCAGGAAGAATCTGGATCATTAAAAATTGTTTCATGCGAAATTGATTTAGTCCCTTTTCTCCGGGAGATCATTGATGAAGTAACCGGAAATTCTAAAAAAAATCCTGAGATTCACTTTAAGTACAAAGGGAACTCTTTTAAAATATTTTCAGATAAAAAGCAGCTGCGTCAAATATTTTTAAACTTAATCTCGAATGCGGTGAAATTCACTCCAAGCGGAAATAATATTTACTTAAGATTAAGTTTTGATGCCGAAGCAAAAACATCCGCAGCAGATTTGAATACATCTAAAAAATTTAAGGTTGAAATTGAGGATGAGGGAATAGGAATTCCGGAAGAGGATCTCAATAATGTTTTTGAACCGTTCAGCAGGGCCAAAAACGCCGACGAAATAAAAGGAAGCGGCTTAGGTCTTTCAATTGTCAAGCGGGCAGTAAATCTGCTGCAGGGTGAAATAGCTGTGCAGAGCAAATTAAATGAAGGAACTGCTTTTACAATATGCCTGCCGGTAAAAACCAAGCTGAATAAAAATCAGGAATAGAAACAAATAGTTTAAGTATGCAGAAAATTTTAATAATAGAAGATGATATTTCTTATGTTGAAAACATTAAAATCCTCCTTGAGGAGGAAGGATTCGATGTTTTTTCTGCGCCAAACGGTTTTGACGGAATAGATGCCGCAAAAAATGAAACTCCCGGTTTAATTATCTGCGATATAATGCTCCCTGATATTGACGGATATTCGATTCTTATCGAATTAAGAAAAAGAGAAAAAACAAAATTGATCCCCTTCATTTTTCTGACAGCTAAAGCTGAAATGAGCGACCTCCGCAAAGGAATGAACCTCGGTGCAGATGATTATCTTACCAAACCTTTCCATGCTAATGATCTTCTAACCGCAGTAAGAACAAGGCTTGAAAAGGCAAATACAATTTCTGAAGCCGCTAAAAAGAAATCTGCGGATATACCTGACAAAGATAAATTCAGTATCGATGATTACTTGTTTCTGCCGACTAAAAACAGTTACGAAGTGCTCCCTGTGATTAATGTTGTATGTATACTCTCCGAAGGTGTTTATACAAATGTTTTCAGTATAAACGGCAAAAAAATTCTTGTAAGAAAATTGTTAAGAGAATGGGAAGAGACTTTACCCAAAGCAATATTCGTCCGTATTCATAAATCATTCCTGATAAATATTAAGCATATCAAAAAAGTGGAAAAATGGTTTAACGGGGCGCTTCGTCTTTATTTAAATTATTACGGAGATCCGCTTATAGTTAGCCGCAGGTATGCTGCGAGATTAAAAAAAACTATTTAATTATTAGATAACTTTGCTTATTGTACGGAAGGTTTCCCAACCAAATACATCTTACCTGTAGGCTGAACAACGCCTCCTTTAGGTTCAAGAGTAACTGCAAAAGCATTTATCGATTCTTTCTTAACTTCGGTAAGATTTTCTATTTTATAAAAGTTATTTGTTTCACTCTCAACATTGAAGACGCCTGCGCTGATCGGTTTATTTTCTTTTATAACCCATAACTGGTAGTCTTTATCTTTTGCTGCAGGGGGAAGATTTGAAATCTGAAGTATAGCTGCTCTCCTGCCCGGATCCCAGATTATTTTTCCGTAGCCGGTGGGGTTGATTTCCAATCCGTTCATGATTGCAACCTCTATTTCACGGGAAGTCAGCACGTTTAATAATTCCTTATTCTTTTCCGCTTCATTTTCTAAAAGTGTTATTGTTTTCTGCTGAACTTTTATTTTTTGATCCAGATTTATAACAAAACTCAGCAGTATAACAACCGCAGTCGTTAATACCGCTGCAACAGCAAGAGCAAATTTGGGTTTATTAAGCCAAAGATACCCTGCAGCCTTTTCTAAAAAATTTTCCGGTTTAGGCTTGCTTCCGATGCTTTCTAAAATTTTTCTTTTTACAGAGGGAGAAGGTTCGGCAGTTTCAGAAGTCAGCGGGAGAAGCATTGCAATTTTTTTCATTTCCGTAAATATTCTTTCCAGCTCTTTATCTTTTGCTTCAAGAGCATCCTTCAGCTCTGCGTAATCTTCCGGCTGAATCTGGTTGAGAAAATATTGGAAGCACAGTTCCCTGAATTTTTCTTTGTCCATTTTTTAATTTTTCAAAATTATAATTCTTTTGAAATTAAATCTTCAAGCTTAATTAATGCCTGCCGGGTTCTTGTTTTTACAGTTCCCAGCGGAATATTTAGAGCTGCAGACATTTCAACCTGGGTGAGCCCTTCAAAATAAGCCAATTCGATTACTGTCTTCTGTTCAGGTGGAAGCTCATTCAATGCCTTGGATATTACAAGAGCTCTTTCTTTTGAATCGAATATTTGGAGTAGATCTGTATTATGCTCCAAGCTGTATTTTTTTTCGAGTTCCATTACGTCAGCTTTATTTAAATCGGTTCGGTTATATTGTTCCCTGAAATTCTTAGACCTGATTTTATCAATTCCTTTATTCCTGGCAAGGGTGATCAGCCAGGAATAAAGATTTCCTTTGTTTAAATCGAATAGACTTGCCCTGTCCCATACCTGCAGAAAAACTGTGTGGAGAATTTCTTCCGCATCCTCCCGGTTTTTTACAATCCTCAGTATTACGCTGAATAACAATTTTGAATACCGGTCATAAAGTTCAGCTAATGCTTTTTCCTCCTTCATAGTAATCCTTCCGATTAACTCCAGTTCTTTTTCGGAGGTATTCTTATTTATTAAAATTGCCAGCAAATGAAAAATCAAGCAAGAGCTCCTTTATTGAAATACGGAATTATCATACAGAGGGATTCATCGGGTTGAATTTTAGCTAATACTATTTTGAAAATCAAGAATTTGCATGAACAGCCTCCTCAGAGGTGAGACAGCCGTCATGGTTAGTCTTCTGATGACCATTAAAAGAAATCCAATCTCAATATTCCTTCGTATTGTCTGAAGTAAAGGTTATGGACATTTCAAATTCCGATTCAGTTAATCAAAAATAAAAACGCTATGATAAATATTTTAGAAATAATTTTACTCAATTCAGACATTATTCAAGCGGCAGCCCAAAAGTTTATTCCTAACAAGAAAGAAAATTCTTTAAAATACATTTTGTTCCATCTGCCTCTTATTACATCTATTTACCTGAAATTACATTTCAATTCAGTTCCGTTATCAAAAAAGTCATTTTTGCCGGAAAAAAGAAAATCCATTCTAACTAAATCATCAATAACAAAATAAAAGGTAGTAAAATGAAAAGAGTAATATTGTTCTTCGTGCTGACCCTTACGGGTTTGATCTCTCTTCTTCTGCTGGAACCGGGGGATACAAATGCTTCAAGTCATCGTGAGGCACCTTTGATCAGCAATGATCCTCTTGCTGATAATACCGATCTTTATGTTTTCCGGTCGCCGGATGATCCGAATACCGTTACAATCGTTGCAAACTACATTCCCCTGGAATTGCCCGAAGGCGGTCCGAACTACTCTACTTTCGGCGAAGATGTCCGCTATGAAATACATGTTAAAAACCAGACGTCATCAGGCGGACTCGGAACGGCCGTGGATGATATAACCTATAGATTCACATTCACCCAGGTAAATGAAGATCCGACTACTTTTTTCAACATAAGATTAGGAAAGCAGAATTTAAAAACCACCTACATTGCTGAAAAAAGCACCGACGGCGGCTATTCCTGGACAACAATTGTAAATAACGGAATTGTTCCTCCAAATAATATTGGTCCCCGTTCCATTGACGGTGGTGCAGGTTTAAATACTCCTTATTCCAATCTTGTCAGCGGCGGAATAATGACGGCAAGTACCGGAGAAAAAATATTCTGCGGCCCGCGTGATGATCCGTTCTTTGTTGATCTGGGAGGTATTTTTGATCTTGGCCAAACTAGAAACGATTACAGCTCAGATCCAAATAATTCCGAAAATGCCAGGGATGCTGTTGCAGGTTTCAATACTCATGCAATAATTGTCCAGGTGCCGATAAGCAGCCTTCAGAAAGACGGGAAAGATGTAAGCCAGGCTGCAAGTATTCTGGATCCTGATTTTGTTATTGGTGTTTGGGCTTCGGCAAGCCGTCAGCAGATTACAACTCTTTCAACAGAAGGCGCTAAACCCGAACATTCCGGACCATGGGTACAGGTTTCCCGGTTAGGTATGCCGTTGACAAATGAGGCAGTAATTCCCCTCGGTGAAAAGGATTATTGGAATGCAGTTACTCCATACAGTGCTGCCGAACAGGAGTTTATAGAGTACTTTGCAAATCCAGAACTTGCTCTTTATATGGACGACAGCCAATTTGGAAGTGCAGTTCCGGCACTTGGAGCATTAAGGATTCAATCGCAGTCATATCCTGCAATCGGTACAATTCCCACTTATTCAGATCCCGGATTTGATTTTAGAAACGGGAAAGACGGTGCATTTGCAGTTACTCATCTGGACCCTGTGCCTGATTTATCAGGAACTGCTTTTGCGGTTAATTTAAACGGCGGATTGGTAGGGGAAGGAATGCCGCGGCTTGTCGATATTTATCCGATTTTTTATTTCG
>CAYSGP010000313.1:0-6539 GCA_964430095.1 uncultured Ignavibacteriaceae bacterium | reverse complement strand
ACGGATGCGCAGGTCGGAGTTGAAGCAAAAGTAAAGATATTAAGAGGGACCGAAATAGTAGAGCTGCCGATTTTTCCGGCTGAAAAGGATTCAATAAATTAAATTCGGCAATGTAAGTTTTTTCTTCCTTCCGAATAATACTTTCCATTATATTTGAAATATTCTTTAAAGAATAAATGGCTTTAAGTATCGGAATAATCGGACTGCCGAACGTAGGCAAGTCTACCCTCTTCAATGCATTAACAAAAGCGCAGAATGCGGCTGCGGAGAATTATCCTTTCTGCACAATTGAACCCAACAAGGCGGTAGTGCCGCTTCCTGACGGCCGGCTGAAAAAATTAGCAAACCTTGTAAATCCGCAGAAAATTGTTAATGCGGTAATAACTTTTGTCGATATTGCAGGTCTTGTAAAAGGCGCCAGCAAAGGGGAAGGTCTGGGAAATCAATTCTTAAGCAATATCAGAGAATGCAATGTGCTAATCCATATTGTCCGGTGTTTCGAAAATCCTGATATTGCACATGTCGAAGGAAATATAAATCCTGCTCGCGATATTGAAACAGTCGAAACCGAGTTAATGCTTTCAGATATTCAGACTCTTGAAAAAAAGATTGAAAAACTTCAGAAGGCTGTTAAAGCGGGAGATAAAATTTCAAAAGAACTTCTCACCGAAGCTCAATCTATATTGGCTTTTATAAATGAAGGCAACCCGGCAATATTATTCCCGGAAAATGAAAAAGAAACAGCTAAATCTCTTTTAAATGAATTGAAACTTATGACTTCGAAGAAAGTAATTTTCTGTGCCAATGTCGATGAAGAAGGACTGCTTTCCGAAAGTGAATTTGTCTGTCAGGCAAAAAAATATACAGATTCAAGAAAAGCAGCGATGGTTAAAATTTCGGCAAAAATGGAGGAAGAATTGATTTCACTTACTGAAAATGAGCAGGCAGAATATCTAGCGGAATCAGGAATTAATGAAAGCGGACTTCAGAAAATTATTAAATCTTCTTTTGAAGCGCTTAATTTAATAAGTTTTTTTACAACTACAGGGGGAAAGGAAGTACATGAATGGATAATTCCGAAAGGGACAAAGGCGCCGCAGGCAGCCGGAGAGGTGCATACCGATTTCGAAAAAGGATTCATCCGGGCGGAAGTGATTAAATATGATGATTTTATTAAACTTGGTTCGGAAGCCGCCTGCAGATCAGCAGGAGCAATTCACGTTCACGGAAAGGATTATCCGGTTGAAGACGGAGATGTAATTCACTTCCTTTTTAACGTGTAATTATCAATTCACTTTTACCTTTTGCTTTTTTTAATTAAATATTTAATAATTTCATTTTAAGAATATGTGTTTATTATTAGTTGCAAATAAAGTTCATCCAAAATACAAGCTTATTATTGCTGCCAACCGGGATGAGGATTATTCCAGACCCACAGAAAAAGCAGGATTCTGGAATGATTATCCGAATATCGCTGCTGGGAGGGATTTAAAGGATGGAGGTACCTGGCTGGGCATTTCAAAGGAAGGGAAATTCGCCGCCATTACTAATTTCAGAGATCTGGATAAAAAGGAAAATGCACCATCCAGAGGAATGCTGACTAAAAATTTTCTGACCGGCAGAAGTTCGCCCCTGGAATATTCGGAAGAGCTTAAAAGAAATGCTGCCGAATATAACGGTTTTAATTTAGTTTTCGGATTATTAAATGAAATTTATTTTTTCTCAAACAGAAACGGTGAGCCTGTAAAATTAGAAAAAGGTGTTTATGGTTTAAGCAATTGTCTGCTGGATACACCATGGCCTAAGGTAGTAAAAGGAAAAGATATGCTGAGGAAAATACTTAATATTGAACCGCTGCGTTTGGATAGCATTTTTAACCTGCTGCTGGATAATAAACCGGCTGACGATAAACATCTTCCGGATACCGGGATTGGACTGGAAGCTGAAAGGATCCTTTCATCAATTTTTGTAAAAACTGAAGGTTTTGGGACTAGATGTTCAACACTTGTTATGATAAATAATCATAATGAAGTTGATTTTATAGAAAAAACTTATCATCCTGATGAAGACAGGATAGAAGAGACTAAACTTCATTTCCATCTTCAGCCTGTATAAGGCTTGTTTGCCGGATTCAATTGCTGATTAAATAATCACAGATATTTTAACGGAATTCTTTTAACTTTGCTCCAGTTAGGAGATAATAAGAATGAGTATAGAAATCAAACATGATGAAGAAAAAGGAAAATTCTTTTCCATAGTAGATGGAAAAGAAGCCCGCCTTGAGTATGAAAAAATAGATGACAAAACAATTGAATTCCCCTACACCTATGTGCCCCCATCGCTCAGGGGTAAAGGCATAGGAGCAAAACTTGTTGAATACGGTTTAAATTATGCCCGCCGCAATAAGTTTTTAGTTATTCCCTCATGTTCTTACGTAGAAAATTTTATTCACAGGAATCAAAAGTATAAAGATTTAGTAATCGAGTCTTAATTTGAATTAAAAATTATCTTTGCAGAGCTGCAGTTAGAACCATTTCAACACCTTTCAACGCTCTCGAAACTGGGCAATTGGTTTTGGTTGTTTCAGCATGCTTCTTGAATTCGGCTTCATCTATTTTCTCTACCATTCCGACAGTATTTATTTCGATTTTAGTAACTGTAAAGCCTGCTTCTTTCTTTTCCAGATGAACTTTATCATCCGTCTTTATTGAATTTACTTTGTATCCTGCTTTTGATAAATCATTTGCCAATGCCATCGAATAACAGGCAGCATGAGCAGCTCCTAATAATTCTTCGGGATTAGTAGTTTTACCGGTTTCAAAACGCGATGCCGCATCGTAAGGAATATTCATTAAGACTTTTGTTTCACTGCTTAATGTTCCATTACCGGTTTTAAGATCGCCTTTCCACTCTGCGTTTGCTTTTCTGACAGCCATGATGAACTCCTTGTTAAATTATAAAAAAGATTAAAGTTTATTAAATATTACAAAAATGATGATGAAAGCAGACTAGTTGTAATCTTTGTGATTATCATTACTCTAAACAGTATGATTTATACTTAAAATTAATTTTCTGAACAAAGTTTCATCAGTGCAGGATTACCAGCTATTATGGTATCAAAAATATGCAGATAGTTTGAACAAAATAAACATTTGAATCACAACCAATTAAGGATTTTTAATGAATAAAGAATTGAATGGCAACTCAGTTGAGTTACTAAATGAAGATAAGAATCTATCCGATAGATCCGATTTAATCCGGAAATATCAGAAAGTACGGAATTTTTCTTTTGAACTATGCAAATCTCTCGTTACAGAAGATTATGTGGTTCAATCAATGCCTGATGTAAGTCCCACAAAATGGCATTTAGCACATACAAGCTGGTTTTTTGAAGCTTTTATTCTCAGTAAAGCTGATCCGGATTATGTATCTCTTCATCCCCAGTACAATTTTTTATTTAATTCTTACTATGTCTTAGTCGGCGAAAGATGGACCAGAGCAATGCGAGGCTTGTTGTCCCGTCCAACCGTATACGATGTTTACAAGTACCGCGATTATGTAGATGAAAAGATGCTTGAGTTTCTGGGACGTTCGAGTGAGGAGATATACGGTAATTTTGCTTCAGTAGTCGAAATAGGAATTCATCATGAACAGCAGCACCAGGAATTAATTCTGACCGATATTAAGCATGTATTTTCAATTAACCCATTAGCTCCTGTTTATTTTGAGAGGAAGGTAAAAATAGATTCAAATATTCCCAAACTAAACTGGATTCCTTTTAATGAAGGAGTTTATGAAATAGGTTTTGAAGGGAAAGATTTTTCATACGACAATGAAGGACCAAAACATAAGGAGTATATAGAATCTTTTATGCTTTCTTCCCGGCTGATAACAAACGGGGAATATTTAAATTTCATGGAAGATAATGGGTATCATCGCCCCGAACTTTGGCTTTCTGACGGCTATGCGTCTGCAGAGAATGAAAAATGGAGTGCTCCTTTATACTGGAAGAAAGAAAATAGTAAGTGGTACAATTTCACTTTAATTGGGAAGCAAATTGTTAATCCGGCTGAGCCGGTTTGCCATGTAAGCTATTATGAAGCTGATGCGTACGCCCGTTGGTCAGGCTCGCGTCTTCCATCGGAAGCAGAATGGGAAATTGCAGCAAATGATATTTCCATCGAGGGTAATTTTGCCGATAATAAAAATTTCCACCCGGTTCCGCTGGAAAAATCTAATGGTAAACTGCAGCAAATGTACGGGGATGTTTGGGAATGGACTAGAAGCTCCTATTCTCCTTATCCGGGGTATAAAACTCTTCCCGGAGCTTTAGGAGAATATAACGGCAAATTTATGTCCAACCAGATGATTTTAAGAGGCGGTTCATGTGCAACTTCCCTCAGTCATATCAGAAAGACCTATAGAAATTTTTTCCCGCCGAATGCAAGATGGCAGTTTATGGGGATAAGATTAGCTAAAGATGTCTAAAATCCCGATGAAATTATTTTATGAATAAAAGGAAGCAAAGATGAGATTTAAAGCCGAAGAAATAACCCAGGAAGAAATTTTTAATGAAGTTCTGCATGGATTAACTTCTTCCAAAAAATATCTCCCCAGCAAATTGTTTTATGATGAAAAGGGTTCGGAATTATTTGATAAAATTACCGAACTCGATGAATATTATTTAACACGGACCGAAATAAAAATAATGATGGACAACATCGAGGAGATGTCTTCTCTTCTCGGAGAAGGAACTCTTCTCGTTGAACTAGGCAGCGGTAGCAGTATAAAAATAAGGCTGCTGCTGGATCACATACCTGGACTCGCAGGATATGTACCCGTAGATATTTCGGAAGAGCACCTGCTCCAATCCTGTCAAACTTTAAAAGCAGATTATCCCAACTTGGACATTTTCCCGGTTGCGGCTGATTATATGAAAGATTTTGAGCTGCCGGAGATTAAAAAAATTTATGACCATAAGGCAGTTTATTTTCCCGGATCAACAATAGGTAATTTTAAACCCGAAGAGGCAAAAAGATTTTTAAAAAGAATTGCGAATATCTGCGGCAAAAACGGCGGTCTTATTATCGGAGTTGATTTACTAAAAGATAAAAAAACTCTTGAAGAAGCTTACAATGATAAGCTTGGTGTTACGGCAGAATTTAATCTGAATATTTTGAAGCACCTCAATAATGAGTTAAACATGGATTTTAAATTGGATAAATTCAGCCACTGTGCTTTTTTTAATGATAGTAAAAGCAGGATTGAGATGCATCTGGTTTCGCAAGAAATGCAAAATATAAAATTAGACGGTACCATCGTACAATTAAAAAAGGGGGAAAGCATTACCACAGAATATTCCTATAAATATACTCTGGCGGGCTTCGCAGAATTAGCTTCAGATTATTTTGAAGTACGAAAAGTATGGACCGATGATGATGAATTATTCAGCGTTCAATATCTGAGGGTGAAATAATTACTTGGCAGGCTCCATTCCCAGCTGTTTCCATTCTTCATAAGAGGGGCCATATATTCCCGGGACTTTTAAACCTGCCAGCCGCATCAATACGGTAATTTGCGCGCGGTGATGGATCTGGTGAATAATAAGCACTTTTAGCACATCACCTTTTTCCCACATTTCCCCGTACATATTTACTTTTTCTTTTAGAACAGAATCGCTCCACTCTCTTTCAATTTTTCCGATTAGATTGTCTGAAGCTTTTTTGTATTCATTAATAATCTTCGCTGCAGTATCAGGCTGCGGATTAGATTCTTCTGGGGCCTCTACCGGTGTACCGGCTGTTCTCATCATTTCTCCCACCGCACCGGTTATATGCCAGGCCAAGCAGCCGATTGTTCTTCTGTAATTTTGGAAAGAACGGTTGAGCGATTCATCCGTCATGGAATTAAAAATCTTTAGAGTTGCTTCACTTTCCTGGTTCCAGTCCCGGATAAATTCATCTATTGAATTGTACATTTTGAGCCTCGCTTGTTAGTTTAAACAACAATTTACTTTTTATGCCTTTCTTCCAGCTTTGCCGCGATATCCGGAAGTTCAATATCCTCGTATGCGAGCATAACAAACAAATGATAGATTAGATCGGAAACTTCATTAATAATTTCTTTTTTGTCTTTATTCTTTGCAGCGATGAGAACCTCAACGGCTTCCTCACCGAATTTCTGTATTATCCTGTTCTCTCCTTCTTTAAATAATCCGGCTGTATAAGAATTATCAGGCAAATTTATTTTTCTGTTTTTAATTAAATCAAACAATTCATTTAAAAAATTAAGAGAAGAATTTTTGTTTAGACCGAAACATGAATACTGCCCGGTATGACAAGTATGCCCCTGAGGTTCGGCAAAAATCAGCAGGGAATCATTATCGCAGTCAGTTTTTATTTCGGAAAGCTTTAAATAATTTCCTGAAGTCTCTCCTTTTGTCCAGAGACGATTTTTACTTCTGCTGAAAAAAGTCACCTTGCCCTCTTTCTCTGTCTGCTTTAGTGCATCCTCATTCATATACCCAACCATTAACACCT
>CAYSGP010000312.1:0-2695 GCA_964430095.1 uncultured Ignavibacteriaceae bacterium | reverse complement strand
ATGCATTTTAAAGATGAAGAGAATATAAAAATAGCATACACAGCCGTTAATGAATTACTTACCGGCGGATTAACAAAGAACTTTCCTGTTAGTGCCGTCATGAGCTGCAGGAATGGGAAAGAGATTGTCATTGAAACTGATGCCGCCGCTATTAAAGATAATAAGGAAAAAATAAATGGGATTGTATTAAGCTTCAGGGATATAACGGAACGGAAAAAAATGGAAGGTGAATTAAAAATTGCACTGGATAAAGCGCTTGAATCCAATGCCCTGAAATCTATTTTCCTGGGCAACATGAGTCATGAGCTGAGAACTCCTATGGTAGGAATACTCGGCTTTGCCCAGATCCTGAAGGATGAACTTTCAGATAAACATAGCGGAGAAATGCTCGAAATGATGATGGATGCAGGAAGCAGACTTTTATCGACATTAGATTCAATACTGGAATATTCAAATTTCGAATCAAAAAGATCATCTCTAATGCTGCAGGAAATATCTGTAGCGGATCTGGAAAATAATTTAAGGCACCGGTTTGAAATTATCACAAAGCAAAAAGGATTGAAACTGAATATTGATCTTAGAAAAAGTAATATTAAAGTATCGGCTGATGAAAAGCTTCTTGGAAGGGCCCTGCATAACATAGTTGATAATGCAATAAAATTTACTCAAAATGGGAATATAGTTATAGAAGCAGATGAGAATAGAAAAAACGGCAGGGCATGGGGAATAATCAGAATCGCCGATACCGGAATTGGAATATCCCCTGAGAAAATAAATATTATTTTCGATGAATTCAGACAGGTAAGTGAAGGCGGGGCACGTAATTATGAAGGGAGCGGTCTGGGGCTAACCATATCTAAAAAAATCATTGAGCTTATGGGCGGTCACATAAAAGTTGAAAGCCAAATCGGTAAAGGATCCAAATTCAATATCTATTTACCCTGCATGAATAAAACAAGCTAAAAATCAAATAATAATTGTCACTGCCTAATTCAGCTTTACTTTCCTGTAAAAATTTGCTCCCTTTTTTTTCATTATAAATCACTAAATTTATTTCTTGAAATAAAAATATTTTAAATGAAATATTATTATTTAACCAATTCCTCAGAAAGAATATTTATGAAAATTTTTGAGCATCCTGATAAATTTGTGCATAGACATATAGGACCTTCCGATAAAGATATTCCCGAAATGCTGAATATTATTGGGGTAGATTCCGCAGAAAAATTAATCAGTGAGACTATCCCCGAGCAGATTAGACTAAAAAATGCTCTTAACATTGAAGATTCTGTTACTGAATACAGATTCCTGGAGAATTTAAAGAAGATTGCAAAAAAGAATAAGGTATTTAAATCCTATATCGGTTTGGGTTACTATCCCGTAAGAACACCGGGAGTTATACAAAGAAACATTCTGGAAAATCCAGGATGGTACACTCAGTATACTCCCTACCAGGCCGAGATTTCTCAGGGCCGGCTGGAAGCATTATTGAATTTTCAGACTTCAGTTACCGATTTAACGGGACTTCCGATCGCTAATGCTTCATTGCTGGATGAAGGGACTGCTGCGGCAGAAGCAATGAACATGTTTTATGCTGTTAGAAAAAATAAAAACGCCAAAAAATTTTTAGTATCTGAAGAATGTTTCCCGCAGACAATTGACGTGCTTAAAACAAGATCCCATTCTCTCGGAATTGAGTTGGTAATATCGGCTCATAAAAAATTCAATTTGGATGATTCATGCTTTGGATTGCTTGTCCAGTACCCCGCAGCAGATGGTGAGATTTATGATTATGCTGAATTGTTCAGGGATGCCCGTGAAAAAAATATTTTTACCGTAATTGCTGCTGATCTTTTAAGCTTGGCGCTTTTCGCATCTCCGGGGGAAATGAATGCGGATGCTGCTGTAGGCAATTCCCAGAGATTCGGCGTTTCAATGGGTTACGGTGGTCCTCACGCTGCTTATTTTGCCGTAAAGGAAGAGTTCAAAAGAAATATACCCGGAAGAATTATAGGGGCTTCAGTCGATTCTCACGGGAAACTTGCATACAGAATGGCGCTGCAGACTAGAGAACAGCACATCCGCAGAGAGAAGGCAACGAGCAATATCTGTACCGCGCAGGTTCTTTTAGCCGTGATGGCCGGAATGTATGCTGTTTATCATGGACCATCGGGAATAAAAGCTATAGCTGAAAGAATACATAACCTTACAAGACTTCTGGATACAGCATTGGCTCAATTGGGATTTTTCCAGTCAAATAAAAATTATTTTGATACTTTAAAACTTGAAATTCAGGATAAACAATTAACAGATAGAATAAGACAGCTTTCATTATCAAAGGAAATAAATTTCAGGTATTTTGAAAACGGAGATATCGGAATTTCCCTTAATGAAGTTACCGATTTTCAGGATGTCCTTTCAATCATCTCGGTTTTTGCAGATTCAATTTCTAAAAAACTAGATGAGAATAATATTATTTCACTATCAAAAGGAAATAATATCCGGATTCCGGAAAACCTTAAAAGAAAAACTCAATACCTGCAGCACCAGGTATTTAACAAATTTCATTCTGAAACTGAAATGCTCAGGTATTTAAAGCATCTTGAAAATAAGGATTTATCCCTTGCTCATTCTATGATTCCGTTAGGATCCTGTACGATGAAATTGAATGCTTCAACGGAAATGGCTCCGGTTA
>CAYSGP010000311.1:0-2910 GCA_964430095.1 uncultured Ignavibacteriaceae bacterium | reverse complement strand
GAGCAACACATTCACAGATCATTTACCTTGCTAAAGTATATTCGGCCACCGGAGAGGAGAAATACAGGGAAGGATGCTTCAGGGGGATTGAATTTATTTTGAAAGCACAATACCCTAACGGAGGATTCCCCCAGTTTTATCCGGATACAAGCGGCTATAGAAAATATATTACTTTCAACGACGGCGCTATGATTGGCGTAATGAATGTTTTATATAATGTTGTAAAAGGCTCTTCAGATTTCAGGTTTGTTGATGATTCGCTAAAAACCAGAATTAATCAGGCTTATAATAAAGGATTGGATTGTATTTTGAAATGTCAGATTGAAGAAGACGGCGGACTAAATGCCTGGTGCCAGCAGCATGACAACAATAATTTTGTGCCGCGTAACGCAAGAACCTTCGAACTTGCAGCTATATCAAACATGGAAAGTGCCGGGATAGTTAAATTTTTAATGAAGATTAAAAACCCGGATCAAAAAATTATTAACTCAATTCAAAGTGCCGTTAAATGGTTCAATGATTCTAAAATTTCCGGGATAAGATTTGAAACCATCAGCGCACCTAAAACGGATTATCAATATCATTCGACCGATGAAGACAGAATTGTTGTAAATGATCCCGATGCACCGCCAATATGGGCAAGGTTCTATGAGCTTAAAACGCATAGACCTTTGTTCTGCAACCGGGATGGTAAGCCCGTATATTCTTTGGAAGAGGTTGAAAGGGAAAGGAGAACAGGATATGCTTGGTATGTTTACGATCCGCAGACAATCCTTGATAAATATCCTGAATGGCAATTGAAATGGGCGCCCGGTGAAAATGTGTTAGCCGAGTAATTTCAGTTCATCTTCATAATTAATTGATAAGAGAAATATTATGTTTATAGGGCATTTCGGGCTTGGACTAGCAGCAAAGAAAATCGATAACTGGCCTTCACTCGGTACTCTTTTTTTAGCCGCCCAATTTATTGATTTAATCTGGCCGGTTTTCCTGCTGCTTGGGATTGAAGAAGTATTAATTGATCCGGGGAATACCGAATTTACTCCTTTAAATTTTATTTACTATCCTTTTTCGCACAGCTTTCTGGCGGTTTTAATCTGGTCTGCGGGATTTGGTTTAGTTTACTTCCTGATTAAGAAAAACTATAAAGCTGCCGTTTTACTGGGCCTGCTTGTAATGAGCCATTGGATACTTGATTTAATTACCCACAGGCCCGATCTCCCTTTAACATTCTCAAATGAAACTAAGGCTGGATTAAGTTTATGGAATTCATTCTGGCTGACTTTAATATTTGAAGGATTTATTTTCGCAGCCGGAGCGTACTTTTATTTTAAATCTACAAAGGCTAAAAACAAAAAAGGGAATATTCTTTTCTGGGGACTGATATTATTCCTAACCGCAGTATATCTTTTAAATGCATTCGGCCCTCCGCCTCCGGACGTAAAATCAATAGGAGCAGCAGGCCTCTCTCTCTGGCTTGTAGTAGCATGGGGCTACTGGGCTGATAAAAACAGAACTGCGGCAGACTGATACACGAGGCTCAAGACAGAGTGTTTTTTCTGACCTGCGATAAAGGGATAACGGATCTAAGATTTCCAAGTCTCTTATTTATTGAGCAGTGAATATACTTTCCATTTTCCAAAATTCTTTACCGGTTTGATCTGCGTACATTGATCAAAATATTTTTTATAACTACCCGTCTCGAACACTAAATACTTTATTCCAAGTTTCTTTAATAAAGGGATTTTCAAATTCTCTTTCGGATTAACTATTGGTTTTTCCGGAAATGAGGAATCCGGTCCGGTATTAGGTATGAATATTTCCGGGTAATTAGAGGATATATAGACATTCAAGTATTCCCAGCCTGACGAATCAATAAGAACCTTAAAACCTTTCTCCTTTATAACTTTGCTATTTATAAATTTTCCTGTATTTCTTTCATCAGCGGTAAACATTGATTTACTGCTTAATCTTCCTATCTGAAAAATAAAGTATATAATCATTACTGACGCAAATAAGAAGACGAAAATTTTTTTTTCTTTTTTGAAATGATCGGCAAAAAATTCAGATAATTTAATTAGAAAATGAGCGCTGAATGGGATTAAAAGAATATTCCAAACCAGCGGAATTCTCCAGAATGCATGGCTCGGCATCCCGATCTTTGCAAATGATAATAATACCAAAATTAGAAATGCAGATATAAGAAATAAAACCAATACACGAATATTATCATTTATAAATGATAAAATAATTAGTGAAATTATTCCGCAGAAGTTTAAATATAAAATATTCTGATAGATAAATTGAGTAACCAAGTTGTATCTTAAAAGCATAATGAAAGTATCATGATGAAGAGTGTATCCGCCTGAGGTGGAAGCAATGAAGGTAAAAGGATCTCCTGTCTGAATATAATTCAAAATAACCCAATAAAGGGGAAAGCCTGCAAGAATCAAAAAATTAATAATAAAATCGACCAGCCTGATTTTTCTATAAATTAAAATTATGTAAACCAAAAAACTGAAAGAGAAGAGCCAGCCTTCGTAACGTATGCTTGCTGAAAGGGCAAATAGGAAAGATGCAATTATTAAATATAATCTTTTTTCTTCCTGAAGCCATTTTAAAAAACATGAAGAACCGGTAATTATAAAAAAAACGAACATTACCTCGGCAAGCGGGACTGCACGTATGATAACAAAGGGAGGAAAAAACACTCCGATTAAAGCGGCGAGCAATGTTATACCCCTATTATGAAATAACCGGTAAGAATAATAAATGAATGCCGCCGAAGATAACAATCCGAAAATAGTTCCTGTAATTCTGGGAGTCCAGAAAAGATCCGGATGAATATTTAAAGCAACGGCGTTAATTATCTTGTGAAAGGGAAGCCATGGTTCTCCCGGCTGATCAATT
>CAYSGP010000310.1:0-4222 GCA_964430095.1 uncultured Ignavibacteriaceae bacterium | reverse complement strand
CATCTTTGTTTATATAGTTCTTGCCGCACAGTTTGAAAGTTTTGTCTATCCTTTTTCAATTATGCTTGCACTGCCTATGGCTATTATAGGTGCAGTGGTTACCCTGCTTATTTTCGGAAGCTCAATGTCCGTAATGTCTCTGATCGGTATAATTATGCTTATGGGGCTGGTTACTAAAAACGGAATATTGCTTGTCGATTTTACGAATGTAACACGGGAGAGAGGTAAATCCCGGACAGAGGCGATCCTCATTGCCGGGCCTACAAGATTGAGACCGATACTGATGACTACATTCGCAATGATTTTCGGAATGATGCCGGTTGCATTTGCCGTAAGTGAAGGTTCGGAATTCAGATCTCCTATGGGGCAGGCAGTTATCGGGGGTCTTGTAACTTCCACAATTTTAACGCTCTTCGTTGTTCCTGTCGTCTATACAATCCTGGATGATTTTTCATTAAAGAAAATTTATCAAAAAGCCGCAGGAATCTTCAGGAGAAAAAAGCATTATTCATCTAATTCTGCCGAGGTGAAAAAATGAAAATTGCATTTCTGATTTATCACGACATCCTGGAAGATCGTATAGAAAAAATTCTCGAAGAACTGCATATAGACTCTTATACAAAATGGGAAAATGTTACAGGCAAATTTCAAAACAGTGATCCGCTGCTCGGTACAAGAATTTACCCCGGGCATGAAACAGTAAGATTAATTCCCTTCATGGAAGAAGAAACGGTAAGTAACCTTATAAGAGTAATCGAAGAATTTAATTCTAAGGCTGTAAAAAGTATTGATCAGGCAAGAATGTTTCTTTTACCTCTTGAAAAAATAGTTTAGCTGGAGCTGAGCCGCAGATCGGGATGAAGGTTCAACTTATTCAAGTATTTCTTTTATACGCCCTACTTCGCCTGTTTCAAGCCTGACTTTTATTCCATGGGGATGATTTGGGGTTTTGGTCAGAATATCTTTTACATATCCTTCGGTTAATTCGCCCGACCGTTGATCTTCTTTCAAAACGATCTTAACATGCATCCCCTGTTTTATTTCTTTACGTACTGTGCCGTTCATAAATATTTTTTAGCGAAGAGGTTATTTCACCATTTGCTGCGGGTATTTCTATACCGAGATCTTCTTGAAGACCGGAAGGAAGTTGATTTTGTATGGGGGAATTCAATTAAATTTTGATCAATAGTTTTGAATGGATGATCATTTATAACCGGAATGGGTATTCTAATAAGCTTATTAATATCTTTCAAAAATATTCTTTCTTCATTATCGCAGAAAGAAAGTGCAGTTCCGCTTAAACCGGCTCTGCCGGTGCGGCCAATACGGTGAATGTATGTTTCAGAGAAATCCGGAATATCAAAATTAAAAACATGTGATAATTTTTCTATATCAATTCCGCGTGAAGCTATATCGGTGGCGACAAGAACTCTAGTCCGGTTTGATTTAAAATTATTTAGTGCACGCTGCCTGGCATTCTGCGATTTATTCCCGTGAATTGCATCTGCCTGAATTTTAGCATTATTTAAAAATTGGGTAACATAATCGGCGTCCCGTTTTGTCCTTGTGAATACCAAAGCGGACGGGATCTTTTCGTTTTTCAGAATATGAACCAGTAATCTTTTTTTATTTGATTTTGCGACAAAGTATACTCCCTGCTTGATTGCTTCAACGGTTTTTGATTCCGGAGTAACTTCAATTTTAACCGGGTTGGATAAAATGGTATTGGAAAATTTTATAATTTCCGGAGGCATTGTTGCGGAGAAAAAAAGCGATTGTTTCCGTGCAGGCAATTTTTCCATTATCCTTTTTACATCATCGATAAAACCCATATCAAGCATCCGGTCTGCTTCATCAAGGACAAATATTTTCACATGCTTAAGAGTAATATAATTCTGGTTAATCAAATCGAGCAGTCTTCCGGGTGTGGCAATTAAAACATCAACACCGCGTTTTAATTTATCTGTTTGGAACCGCTGTGAAACCCCGCCGTAAATAACCAGGTTTTTAATTTTGGTATATTTTCCGTATGCACTAAAACTATCGCCAATCTGAACAGCGAGCTCCCGGGTTGGCGTAATAATCAAGGATCTGATAGTCTTCTTCGAGCTATGATGTGATTGTTTTTCTGATCCTTGCGCGGTACCATTTGATTCAATCGGTATATCTTCAGAAAGAATCTGTAGTATTGGAATAGCAAATGCAGCCGTCTTTCCTGTGCCTGTTTGTGCACATCCTAAAATATCTTTTCTTTCCATGATTAATGGGATTGCCTGCTGCTGAATCGGGGTAGGTATCGTATAACCTTCATTTACCAAAGCCGATTGAATAGGTTTAATGAGATTTAAATTTTCGAATGACATATTTCTTTCTTTGTTTTGGCAAAGGCAAAGCCTAGCCGGTTATTTGCCGGCTTAAAACTTTTTTAAATAATTAAGAAATATGTTTTAAAACGGCTGATTGATAAAATTTAAGATTTATTAAAAATCTGCAGTCAAAGAGGTAATGAATGAAGGCATACTTTTAAAAATCACGCGGGCTAATTTACGCTAATAAAAGGATATATCCTATATCGACGATGCAATTTTTATTTAAGCTATTTATTATCGGACCATCTCCCGCTAAAAAATTCTTTTGAGATCCGAACAAAATCAGTTTTGTTTTTATCTTTATGTGCTGAATGTCCGGTATTAGGTAGAACCCAAAGGAAAGAATTTGGCAGATTTTTTCTTGCGCTGGCGATACATTCTAAGGGAGTACTATCGTCCTGGTCACCCCAGACAAACAGCGTCGTTGTCTGGATGCTTTTCATTTCCTCATCTCTAACCAATACTTTATAATTAACCAATTGATCCAGGATTGATCGGATCTGATTTTCACTGGTTTGCTGCTCACGCATCCATGGTAAATTTTCTATGTTTTTATAAGACAGGTATTCAACCCAATGCGGGAAATCTTCTGCATTCCAGCTGCCGCAGGAACCTATTATAATCATTGATTTGATAAGATCCGGATTGACTAATGCCAGTTGAAATAATATTTCTCCCCCATAACTGAATCCGATAGCATTGATGTTTTCAAGTTTTAGATATTTTATTAATGCATCAATATCTTCTGCGGCAGATTTAATGGACAACTTTTCTGTAAAAAGACCGGACTTGCCATGTCCTTTTAAATCAACGAGGTAAACCTCATAGTCATCTGAATAATCTGAAACATAAGGCAGCCATGATTTTGAAGATTGGGTATATCCATGTAAAAAAAACAATGGTTTTCCTTCTCCATAAACCTCATAATAAACAGTTGTTCCGTTCAATGAAACAGTTTCTGCTTTTTTAGGTGTTTGATCTAATCCATCGGCTGTAGTCAATAACATCAAAGGAATAATTAAAAGTTTCATAGTAAATGTTTTTTGAAGTCTTCATATGATCACTAAATAAGATCTTTAAGGGAATATTGCACATAATTTTTTAAAATGCCATATATCCTGGGGAATTTTATGACGCAATGTGATTTATTAGATGTTATTAGCATTTGATGCCGTATATTTGCGCTTCATTTATTTGCTTTGAAGAATTGAATCTATGACTAACAATGTTAATCCTGTTATATTATCTGCGCTTGAATTAGAAGTTCATTATGGTGAACAAATTGTATTAGATAAAGCATCTCTGAGCATTCATGAAGGAGATAGGATTGGATTAGTCGGCAGAAACGGAGCGGGGAAATCTACCTTTCTTAAGATCATATCCGGCTTGATGCTTTCCGATTCGGGTGAAGTTGCCAGGAAAAAGGATCTTGTTACCGGCTTCCTTTCCCAGGAATTCACCTTGGATGAATCTAAAAATGTTAATGAAAATATTTTAGCGGGCGCTCAAAGAGAATTAGATTTAATTAAAGAATATGATCAGACACATTATGATTCGCCGAAGAAGCATCATCTTGAAGAAAAGATTAAGCATCTCGACTCATGGAACCTTGAAAAACGGATTAATATTCTGACTCAGTCGTTGGATGCGCCAGAGGGTTCAAAAAATATTTCCGGTTTATCCGGCGGAGAAAAAAGAAGGGTTGCACTTTGCCGGGCATTAATATCAAATCCTGATCTGCTGATTCTCGATGAGCCTACTAATCATCTCGATACAAAATCAATTGAATGGCTGGAGAATTTTCTAAAAGATTGGCATGGAGCAGCGCTCGTTGTTTCGCATGACCGCTACTT
>CAYSGP010000309.1:0-4069 GCA_964430095.1 uncultured Ignavibacteriaceae bacterium | reverse complement strand
TTGTTCATAAATATGTTATCAAGGATGCCGCAGCGGAAAATTATGCCTGGCAGATTCTCGGCGAATTTTTTAAGGAAAATATTTATAAGAAATTGAACTTGATTAGGCTGATCGGATTAAAGATTAGAATGAGCCAGTATAAACAGAATATTCGGAAGAATTCAATAAATTATTTTGAGAAGCTGCACAATTTTATAGGATGGACAATTTTTCTCCAGGAAACTTTTAATAAGCATTACTGGATCAGCAAACGGTTTTATCTGCCGGTGCGACAATTAAAATTTATTCAAACTATAATCCAGAAAAATGATCCGGTTATAATTGAAATCGGGAATGAAATTCCGAATATAAGATTGCTCAAAGATGAAATCACCCTCATAATCACTGCCGGGGGAAATGCCTGTGCAAAAATAAAGATCAATAAAAGGAAGAAATTTTTAAATTCTCAGGAAATTAGAAGCATCATAATTAAAGAACTAGGTTACGAATTGTGCAAGATTATTGTTAGGGAAATTCTTCTGGAGGAAGAATTAAAAGAAAAAATTTCTTTAAATAAAAGAATTAGGTTTAAATATAAAAAAGCCACAGAACATCTTTCTCCTGAAACGCATGCATTCAAATCATATGATATTCCGAACGAAATAAAAAAAATAACCGTCGATGGAGAGAAAGCAGCAATTATTCCAAGAAGGAACTCGCTTTTCTCGGACGACAGTTCCGCGAGATTTGCATTGCTGCCAACGGATACCGGCATCGATTCTTCTGAATATTATAACACTGATGGGAAAAAAATTAAAGCTTTTAAAAATGATTGGGAAAGAAAGACTCTCAATAAGTCTGATGAATTAAAATATCTGCTGTATTCGCCGAATGTAATTACAGCTGAAGAGCCTGGATTAATATTGGATACAAATCGATCCCAGTCGACAAAGCCTCAGAAAAACACTTTGAGAAAATTAACCGGGAATACGAGAGATTTGCCGGTATTGATGTACCATAGAGTTGCTCCGTCGGGCTCTGATTTAATGAATCCCTACAGAATAACCCCGGTAGAATTTGAGAACCAGATGCAGTATCTATATAAAAAAGGATACTACACTGTATCTTTCGAAGAATGGTACACTTCGGTAAAATTAAATATGCCTCTTCCTGGAAAAGCCGTTATCCTGACCTTCGACGACGGCTACCTCGATTTTTATAATAATGCATTTCCTATTTTATCAAAGTACAGCTTCAGCGCATATAATTTTGTTGTAACAGATCTTGTTGATAAGGTAAATTCATGGGATCGAAAATTAAGTGCAGGAATACCTTTAATGACCTGGGAGCATATTCATGAGCTTAATGAAAAAGGAATTAAATTCGGATCTCATACTTCGAATCATAAGCCGTTGACAGCCTTAAATCCCGAGCAGCTTGCCTGTCAATTTTTAAACTCATTAAACATTTTAAAAGATCATTTGGGAAGTCATATTAATTCAATTGCATATCCGTACGGTGATTATGATCCGGTTGTGAAGCATCTTGCCGGGGCATGCGGATTTACTTTTGCCTTAACCTGCGAAGACGGTAAATGCAATAAATTTTCTGAACTTCTTGCACTTCCGAGAATTGAGATTTCAGGATTGGATTCTTTTGAAAGTTTTATTCAAAAAGTTGAAAGCACTCCTATTTATACGGAATGAAATCTCCGCTTATAATCAGGTTTGAAAGCTCCAGCTCTTCCAAGGTTAAATTAAGATCCCTTTGAAAAATCTTCGGATCCATTCTCGTTCCATTGCTTAAGTTAAAAGCTTTGGCATCTTTCATAGCTCCGTCCGCTGTTATAAATAAGGTATCTTTATAAACAAAAGAGCCGTTGCTGAAAACTACAAATGAATTTACTTGCAGCATCAAATTTTTACCGAATGAAACCAGATGCCCGTTTTTAATGCCGAGAATATCGAATAAAGTATTTGCAATATCTAAATGCCCGCAGGTTATATCTTTTACACTGGAAAGAGCGTCATTCGGCAAGTGAATGCAGAAAGGAATTTTATTATAACTGATCCAATAATCATAATCTTTCCAAATCTGATTTTTAAAATCAGGATCATATTTAAGCAGAAGTTTTTTAAGATCGCCGGGTTCTCCCACGTCGCTGTGATGATCTCCGTACAATACAATTACCGATTCATCATATAAGCCGTTCCGCTTTAAAAGCTTAATAAACTCTCCGAACGCGAAATCGAAATAATGCACTGCATGAATATAATTGCCAAGGATCGTTCCTTCAAACTCGCCCAAATTTAACAGAGTATCTCCTTTAAATGCCGAATACGGATGATGAGTGCTTAAGGTTATTAAAAAAGCCATAAACGGTTTTTTTAACTGCAATAACTTTTCGGATGTCTGTATGAAAAATTCCTTATCCGACAAACCTAATCCAAGCAGTTCCGTGAGCTTATAGTCTACATCAAAATACGATTTTTGAAAGCCCAATTTTTTATTCATGAACCGGTTATTCCAAAGCTCGCCGTTATACGCCGTTGCTGCAATAGTAGCATAGCCATTTTCATTTAATATTTTAGGAAGCGCCCTATAATTATTTGCCGGATAGGTTGTGGATACTGAGCCGGTATACAGAGGGTGTAAAGAATGAAGAGAAGTAAATTCACCGTCGGAAGTTTTTCCTTCCCATGTCTGATCAAAAAAGTTTTTAAAGTATATCGATTTACTAAAAAAAGAAGATAGGTTAGGAGTTATTTCCTGGTTTTCAATTTTTAATCCGAAAGGAAAAGACATTAACGATTCGACCATTATCACTATTAAATTTTTCTTTTCTGCAATGCCGAATGAAGGGGACGGCAATGAATTACCCGTTTGTATTTCTTTTATGAAATCGGAAACCCAGCGTTTATCTTCCGGTGATATTTTGTTTCCTAAAAGATTATTATTGTAAAATATTTTGCCGGCCTGATAAATATGGAAATTCAGCAGGCCTATTTTTTTTACTCCGAAAAAGCGCTGAAATTCAAAGGTGAAGATGCCTTCTTTATCGGTTATTATTTCCCTTGCCGGCAGGATCATTAATAATAATCCGATGAGAAAAAAAGAAAAGAAAGCAGAATGTTTTTTCTTTTTTCCATTTTCTTCAGAAGAAATTTTTTTAAAGTACGCCGGAAGAAAAATCAAGACTAAAATTAGATCGATAAAAAAAAGGAAATCCGTCCATTTGAATAATTCAAAAATGCTGCTGGAAATCAGACTAACCTGCCAGGCATATCCGAGAGAAACTATTGAAATGAAATCTCCGAAAAACCTGAAATGAATTAAGTCCGCGACGATAACAGAGGTTACCAGAAAATTTATAAAAAGAAGAAAAACATAATGTATTTTTCTAGATAAGATGATCAACGGTGATGTAATGGTCAAAAGTAGTGCAAATGAAGAGACATAGGAGAAAACTGTGTCTTTGAGGCTCCAGCCATACCAATCATATGATTTAGGATAGATGTTAGGCAGGTTAAAATAGCTTAGCTTTAATGATATTAAAATTAAAAAACTTAAATGAAGAAAAGCTCCTTTTGGCAGAACGGAAATTATTTTCATTCATTAAAATAAAATATTCTTGTTCAAATATTCTTTTCCGAGTGAAAAATGTTGAATTAAGGGAGGATATACATTATTTTTGGAGCACTTTTACAAAAGACACTTTACGAATAGTTCCGGTAGTGATCAAAATCTCTTTTAATTAAGAAGAATTAAGGAATAATTTGTAAAAGAATTAATTTAAAAAGGGCCCGTAGCTCAGTTGGTTAGAGCAGCTGACTCATAATCAGCGGGTCGGAGGTTCAAGTCCTTCCGGGCCCACGAAAAAAGCTCTAAAACAGGTTGTTTTAGGGCTTTTTTATTTTAAAGATATTTGTTGACAGCATGAATTAATATTTTACTTATGTCAAGAAAGGAAATCCAGGTGTGGTGGATTTAATTGTTCATTCCGCCGTCACAATAGAAGGAATTGAAAATTGAAATTTATTGAAACCGGAGTAAAAAGAGTTTTGTTGAAAAATATTGAAATGATCATCTC
>CAYSGP010000308.1:0-4279 GCA_964430095.1 uncultured Ignavibacteriaceae bacterium | reverse complement strand
AGCAACAGCGATACTTACTTCAGTTTTGACTTCGGCTTATTATACTACTTCTCTTTAGGTGCACCTTCCAAATCCTGCGATATTTATTCGGGAATAAGAAATGAAGTGCCGGTAACAAAATCTCCGACTCTTGAAGAAATTGAAGAAATTGTAAAGAAATACTCTGTTCAGCCGACAGCCGTCGTAAGTGCGCCTATAATGGAAGAAGAACAGAACTGGGTTCTAGTCGGAGTAAATTTTCAGACAGGGAGTAATAAGCTCACTCTTGAATCGTACCCGATTCTTCTTAATACAATCCAGGTGCTGACCCAGAAACCTGAAATGATAGTTGAAATTGGGGGGCATACCGATAATATTGGAAGTGAAGGATTCAATTTGAAGCTTTCGGAAATAAGAGCTCAGACAGTTAAAAATTACTTAGTTTCAAAAGGAATAAGCAGCGACAGATTAATTGTTAAAGGATATGGTGAATCAATGCCTGTAGCGGATAATAATACCGCCGAGGGCAGGGCATTGAACAGGAGGATTGAATTTACTGTAATTAAGTAGGTTTATTCGTCCGGTATCAACCGTGAAAAACTGGCGGCTTCAGTCGTTAAAATGAAAACGGCTGAAGCCATTTTTTTTCACAAACAGTTCAATCTTCTAACAACGTCTATCCGAGTAAATGGAAAAAATATAAATTCCCATACTGCAAAGATTCAACCGGAATACAATACAGAATCGGGATAGAAGACAATCCATCATGCATCCCCGCATGCGGGGCAGGCTTTCAGCATGCAATTATGCTCTTTTCTTAGCCAAATTTTGCTAAAAAATGAAATTAGAGGCTGCTGTTCTAACCTGGATTTTCACTTTTTGCTGATCAAATAATGATACCGAGCATATAATTCCCTTTCAAGATATAATGATTCTTAATTATATTTGTCATTGAAGCACAGACATTTCCTGCGCTCCGGCCGAAGTGTCTGTGCATTTTATTATTTTAACATTCAAATCTTTTTAGATTTTCATTGGCAGTGAGTCAAGAGAATAAATTTGAGGCTGTAATCGGGCTTGAAGTTCATGCACAGCTTCTTACCGAATCAAAAGCATTCTGCAGCTGTTCAACCAAATTCGGCAATGCCCCTAATACAAATGTTTGCCCGGTTTGTTTAGGACACCCTGGTGTTCTGCCTGTTTTAAATAAAAAAGCAGTTGAATTTACTATTTTAATGGGAATTGCCGCTCATTGCAGAATAAATGAAAAATCAATTTTTGCTCGAAAGAATTATTTCTACCCTGATCTTCCTAAAGGTTATCAAATATCTCAGTATGAAGAACCTGTTTGTGAATACGGAGAATTAACTGTCGCTCTTCCCGATAATTCGTCTAAAACAATCAGGATTAAAAGAATCCACATGGAAGAAGATGCCGGGAAATCAATTCATGATCAGGCTGAGGAAACTCTGGTAGATGTGAACCGCTGCGGCGTACCTCTTATTGAAATCGTTAGCGAACCTGATATCAGAAGTGCTCAGGAAGCTTCACTATATTTGAGTAAAATTAAACAGATTGTGCAGTATCTGGATATTTGTGACGGCAATATGGAAGAAGGCTCTTTAAGATGCGATGCAAATATTTCAGTAAGATTAAAAGGAGATAAAAAATTAGGCACTAAAACCGAAGTAAAGAATATGAATTCTTTCCGCAATGTTGAAAGGGCAATAAACCGCGAGATTGAAAGACAGATTGAAATAATTGAAGACGGGGGAAAAATTGTCCAGGAAACTCTTCTCTGGAATGCCGATTTGAATGAGGTGCTCTCGATGCGCAGTAAGGAAGAAGCTCACGATTACCGGTATTTTCCCGAGCCGGACCTGCTCCCGGTGCTCATAAATAAAGAATGGATTGATGAAATAAAACAGAGGCTGCCGGAATTACCCGATAAACGTATAGAAAGGTTTACATCCGAATTTAATATTCCCCGGTATGATGCTGAAGTTTTAACCCAGACCAGAGAGATTGCCGATTATTATGAAGAGCTGATAAAATTTACCAAAGATTTTAAAGGTGCAAGCAACTGGATTATGGGCGATGTTTTAAAAGTGCTGAATGAAGAAAAAATTAATATTAAAGATTTTCCAATTGAACCTGAAACCCTCGCTGAATTAATCAATATTATTAATGAAGGTACGATCAGCGGAAAGATTGCCAAAGAAGTTTTTCCAATAATGCTGACAGAAAAGAAGAAGCCTTTGGAAGTTGTCAGGGAAAAAAATCTGGTTCAGGTATCCGACAGATCCGAAATCGAAAAACTGATTGAACGGGTTATAAATTTAAGTCCATCTGAAGTTAAAGAATATATAGAAGGCAAAGAGAAGGTATTCGGATTTTTCGTAGGAAAGATAATGAAGGAATCAAAAGGAAAAGCAAATCCGAAAATTGTAAATGAGCTATTGAGAGAAAAGCTGGAACTGTTAAAAAATTAGTTATTGGGTTATTGAGTTATTGGGTTATTTTTAGGTTATTGAATTATTTATGCAAGATAACATTTGAAACCTTAGAAGGTAACTTAATAACTTAGTAACCTAGTAACTTAGTAACTTAACTATAAGGAGAATCCATTTGTCATTCAAAGATAGTTTAAAAAGATTTGCAGGAATAAAAACCGAAGAAGAGCTGAATAAAGTCAAAACACCTAAAGAAAAAACAAAAGAATTTTTTGAATCCCTTTTATTTGCCGGCATTGCTGCATTTTTCATAATAACTTTTGTAATTCAGAATACCAGAATTCCTACCGGTTCAATGGAGAATACTATCCTGGTCGGCGATTTTGTTTTAGTTAATAAATTTATCTTCGGGTCTTCATCACCAAAATATATCCCGTTTACTGAAGTTGAAATTCCGCATTTCCGGCTTCCTGCATTTCGCGAACCGAAACGCACGGATATTGTCGTTTTTGAATATCCCGGGGACAGAGACCAGCTGGCAGCAACTGAGCTTGGAGTAAATTATGTCAAGAGGTGCATAGGAGCCCCGGGCGACACAGTTCAGATAATTAATAAAGTAATCTATGTAAACGGGAAAGAATTCTGGATTCCGCCTAACATAAAGTATTTAAACCCGTACCCGAAACCGAAAGACTTGGTTGAGTCGAGAATCTTTCCCAAGGGAATGCCGTGGAATGAAGATAATTACGGTCCTCTTATTGTTCCCCAAAAAGGATATAAAATCCGCCTAACTCCGGATAATGTTGAACAATGGCGTACAATCATCGACCGTGAATTCGGTAAACGCGTTGTAGACGTAAAAGGAAATGTTGTTATGATCGATGGAATGCCTGTTACATATTATACTTTAAAAAAAGATTATTATTTTATGATGGGCGATAATAGAGACGACAGTCTCGATAGCCGCTTCTGGGGATTCGTTTCCAGGGATATGATTGTGGGCGAAGCATTTATAACTTTATTTTCATGGGACCGGGATATCCCTTTTTCACAATTTGTTAAACTGATCGGTTCAATTAGGCCGGATAGAATACTTAAGCTTCTGAATTAGGTTCTTAGAAACTCTAAATTGATTACTGAGAGAGCTTTTCTTTTCTTAAAGTGAAGAGGAAAAACACAATAATCGGCTTTATTACATCTGAATTGTCACGGCTGAATCTTCCTTAATTCAATTATTTATTATGAATTTATTAAATCTTAAATATGAAAAATATAAGCTTCAGAATGGGCTTGAAGTAATCCTTCATTCCGTTAAAAATATTCCGTTTGTTGCTTCAAATATCTGGTATAAAGTCGGTTCGGCAAACGAAAAAAGAGGTAAAACCGGTCTGGCGCATTTCTTTGAGCATATGATGTTCCAGGGTTCTCAAAATGTTGCCAAAGAGATGCATTTCAGATTTATCCAGGAAGCAGGCGGAAGTTTGAACGGATCAACCGGATTCGATAGAACAAACTACTATGAAAAAGTTCCGTCAAATTTCCTGGAATTAATTCTTTGGCTGGAGTCTGACCGGATGGGTTATCTCCTTCCTTCTTTAAACCGGGAAAAGCTCGAAAACCAGATTGGCGTAGTTAAAAATGAGAGGCTTGAAAGATATGATAACCAGCCTTACGGTTTGGCATGGGAAATTATGATTTCTAATCTCTACTCCGAAGAACATCCCTACAGCTGGCCCACAATTGGTTTTCTCAATGATATTTCAAGCTATACTTTGGATGACGTTAAGAATTTTTTCAGAAAATTTTATTCTCCCTCAAATGCATCATTGGTTCTCTCCGGTCATTTT
>CAYSGP010000307.1:0-3522 GCA_964430095.1 uncultured Ignavibacteriaceae bacterium | reverse complement strand
CCCGTATATACCAGTCTCCGTCCCACAGTTCTCTTTCACAGGCTTCTTTAACTTTTTCTGCCATTGCAGAATATTTTTTAACATCGTCGCTGCGGCCTAACTGTCCTGCGGATTCAATAAAAATATTTATTGCCCAATAATGCATGAATGAAACCATTGCACTTTCACCGCCGCCCAGATTAAGGCAGTCATTCCAATCGGCACGTAATCCCTGGCATATACCGTTCTTTCCTATGTACCTTGCCGAGAAGTCCAGTATCTTCGTTAAATGCTCATACACTGTTCCTTCACCTCCGCCTGCCTTGCCTGCCTTGTCGGCATAAGGAACTACCTGATTAAAAAATTCAAGTTCACCGTTTTCCGTTACCCACTCGCAAATAGATGCGACCAGCCACAGGGCATCATCGGAACAGACATCTTCCATTCCATGAACAATATCCTCCGGTTTTTTCTTCGGAACTACAGTAGGAAGCTTTATATCCGGCAGTTTATGTTCTTCAGGTTCAAACACGTCGGGATCAAAAAGATGCAGGCCATAACCCATGCTTGTATGACCCTTAAGCAATTGTATAATTCTCTGCTTAGTTTTTTCCGGATTTGTATGCACAACTCCCATTATATCCTGCGATGTATCACGGTAACCTAATCCGACTCTTCCGCCTACCTCAATAAAAGAGCCGAAGCGGGACCATACTACACAAGTTTCAGCCTGGTAGAGGGTCCAAATATTTATCATTGAATTAAAACCCGGATGAGGAGTATTAACCTGCAGCACCGATAATTTATTTTCCCAGTATTTTTCCAAATCCTCAAATGCCTGATCAGCATTTTTAAAATCAGAATATTTCTTTTTGATTGAATAACCTTTTTCTTCCCGTGAACCGACTCCAAGCATAAAAATTAATCTTGTTTCTTCACCAGGTTTTAGATTTAATTTTTTATGCAATGAAGCACAGTGATTCCCGCCTAACTCTGAACTATTTGAACATTTCCCTTTTTCTACAGCTGCAGGATTAGTTTCTGTTCTATAGTTTCCAATAAATGTATCACGGACGCAATCATAGCCGTCGGGCTTAAAGCTTGAAGCAAAGAAATGGTAAGTCCATGGTTCATAAAAGAAATCATATTCTATAATTCCGTCTTTATAATTTGAACCGCTTGCATACAAGCTCATCTGAAGATTCTGGTTATCAATCTCCACATGATGAAAAGAAAATTCCAAATAGCTGAAAACACTTATTCTTCTCTTCTTTTTACTTTTATTTTTGATTTTTATATCCCATAATTCAACGTCATCATCAATCGGAATAAACAATAATTGCTCGGCTTCAATTTTTTTATAATCGCATTGGAATTTTGAATAGGACAGCCCATGCCTGCAGATATATTTTGCTTTCGTAAAATCTTTACCGGCAGGCTGCCATGAAATTGTCCAGTATTCTCCGGTTTCATCATCTCGAAGGTAAACATAGTGACCGGGTCGATCCATCGGAATTCCATTCTGCCTGAACCGCGTTACCCTATGATGCTCGGTAGATTTATAGAATGAATAACCACCCGCATTATGTGAAATTACCGTACAGAGATCTTTCACACCAAGATAATTTGTCCATGAAACGGGAACATCAGGACGGTAGATAACATATTCCCGGTGTTTATCATCAAAATAGCCGTAACGCATTAATTATCTCCTTTTCCACTGAAATTTTAATATTTATTCTGCAATTCGTTCATGCGATGTATCCCGAAAAGGAACGAACCAGGTAATTAGGAAGGATGGAATGGTTGCGATCATTACCCAGATAAAAAAATCTTTATAGCCGAGGTAATCGCTTACAAATCCGCTTATCATGGAAGGGATCATAAAACCGAGCTGCATTAATGATGTAGCAAATGCATAATGCGCCATCCTGTATTTTCCCGGTGCAATCTGCTGCATCATGAATAATGTTAAGCCGATAAAACCAAAGCCGTATCCGAAATATTCAATTACTACTAGTGAGGTAATTGTAAAAAAATTATCCGGCTGAAAAATTGCCAGGTAGGTATAGACTGCAAATGGAATATTGAAAAAAGCACAAAGAATAATTAAGGCTTTTCTTAATCCTTTATTGGCAGTGAAGTAACCGGATAGAATCGAACCAAGGATAAATGCGAGCGGAGGAAATAAACCATAGATTATGCCGATATCTTCAGTAGAAAACCCAAGACCCCCATCATCTCTTGCAGCCCGCATAAATAACGGGACAATTTTTATTGCCTGTCCTTCAGCAAAACGGTAAAGGATGAGAAATATAATTCCCCAGATGATATATTTTTTTTGAAAAAATGTTTTTACCACATCTAAAAAAGTCTGATAAGCTTCTTTTATGCTTTTTACATTACCGGCTTTTCCGCCTGACGGAAGAAATTTATAATGATAAATGCTCATTATGACTAGTATAACGCCGAAACTCACCATTACAATAGTCCATGCAGGCTTTACTCCAATATTTTTTTCCAGAATTCCGGCGACATAAACAAAAGCACCCTGAGATAAGACTTTTCCCACATTGTAAAATGCGCCCTGCCAGCCGACATACTTTGCCTGTTCGGTATCAGTCAGAACATTTACATAAACGCCGTCAGCGGCAGTATCATGAACAGCGGAATTAAAGGCAATTATTCCGAAGAAAATTAATGTCCACTGAAAAAAAGATGGAAGCTGCAATGTTAAAGCCACTAAGCCGAAACTGACACCGCCGAAGAATTGTGTAAAAAGAACAAAATCTTTTTTAGTTCTGAACATTTCAAGAAGCGGTCCCCATAATGGCTTTAATGCCCATGGAATTGTAACAAGGCTTGTAAAAAAAGCAATATCCGCATCGCTGAAACCCAGACTTTTATACATTAATACAGAAACAACATTAACTACAACAAAAGGCAGTCCTTCCGCAAAGTAAAGAGTCGGAACCCAGTAAGCCGGATTTGTCTTTCTTCTAAGAGCAATTTCCAAAATTATTTCCCTTTTAATTTAAAGATTAAGAGTTTCGCAATGCATTTATCATATTTCTAATCCCGCTTAATACCGCTATTTCCACCGTTCCATAGGATTTGCTGCTTTGATCTAAAATATTATCGGCATTATTAATCCATTCAATGTCCGGTTTATTTTTATTTTGTAAATAATTCAGAGCTTCCAAACCCAATTGAGAAAGAGAAGATAAATTCCGGGATAAAAGTTCAACCTCTTTTAAAATGGGCGAATTATTAATTATCAGTGATAATTCTTGATGATTATCTCTCAATAGAACCAGGAATTCTTTTATTTTAGTTTCATCCCCGGATGATTTCTCTTTTAGATAATTATCAATCAGCTTGTTGAAATCGCGGGCAGGTTTCGGATCTGCTGCTGCAGCGTCAACAAATCTGGAGTAGGGAGTATAGGATAAAAGCTCAAAGCCGCCGTATTTTTCAATATTATGCCGTTCGTAACCTTCAAGAGGCTTGGTTACTCCGGCTAATATATTTAAAGGATCAATA
>CAYSGP010000306.1:0-3388 GCA_964430095.1 uncultured Ignavibacteriaceae bacterium | reverse complement strand
TTCCGATGGCGGGTAATTCCTCTAGAAAAGTAAAGATCACATATATGGTTCCTGCTCAGTGGAATTCCGCCAATATTATTTCACCGCTTCCAACTGATTTGCTGCAGGCATCTGCAAATCCCCTCGAGACTTTTCAAATTTCAGTTTATTTAAATGAAGGTCTGCACAATCCTAATATTCTTGAATATCCTGAAATAGTTTTTCAAAATGATTCTCTTTCGGGAATTTCTTTCAGCGCCTTAATTCCCTCGGAAGCTATTCAAAATAGCCTCAACCTTTCTGTTGATGCCCCAATGAACAACGGCATTTTTGTAAGTATCTTTGATAACGGGAATGAAGGTTTTTATCAGTTGGCTTTTCTTCCTTCAAAAGCGTTAAATATTTCTGCACCGCGCAAAGTTGCTTTGCTGGTAGATTATGAAGAATACAATACTACAATTACAAAAAGTGTCCTGCTGGAGAATATAAAAACAGCACTTCGTCTGAATCTTACTACTGAAGATTCTTTTAATATTATATTATCAAAAGTAAATATTCAAAGGATCAGCGAAGATTGGATCCGGGCAGATTCGTCTGTAATAGACAGCATCTTCCAGGAATTAAGTGAAGATCAGATTGCAGGCTACTCAAATTTGCCAAGTTTGTTATCTGATGGAATTGATTTTGTAAAGAATCATGGAAATGATGGGAGCCTTCTGCTGGTTTCAAGTTCCGACCAGGTGGGAGATTATCAAAGTGCAAATCAGCTCATTGATGATCTTTTTGAATTAATGGACCCAAGACTTCCGCTGCACGTGGTAAATTATCAAAATCAAAACTACAGCTACAACTATATAGGTGACAGAAATTATTACGGCAATGAATATTTTTATTTAAACATAACGAGATTGACTTCGGCCAATTATTATGCGCCTCCAAACTATTATGATTTAAATCCTAGCTTTTTTGGCCATATGCTTGCAGACGCTGTTCAATCCTTGAACGGTTATATAAGTTCATTTGATCTTCACACCAAGATGAATGATGGCTTCTGTTATGCAAGGTATGAGCTGAATCAGAATATCAGTTCAGTATTTTTTAATAAACCTATTCTGCAGGTCGGAAAATACAATGGGAATTTTCCATTTATAATTGAGACCTCCGGTGTTTATGAATCCGAACCTTTCCAGCTGAGTTTCACTTTAGATGAATCTGAAGTATTTACGGGAGATACCATGTCGGAAGAGATATGGGCTGGAAATTATATTAAATTCCTTGAAGGACAGAATCAGACAAATGAAAATATTAATGAAATTGTACATTTCAGCATCGAAGAAAGGGTATTGTCTCTTTATTCTGCATTTATTTGTCTTGAACCGAATATGGAATGGGAAGTCTGCTATGATTGCTTGGCTGAGGATGACGGAGGTGTAATTGGCGTTGAAGATTCTTTAAAAAGTGATGATGACACCTTGAGCTTGAGTGCTTACCCGAATCCATTCAACAGCCAGATTAACCTGAATGTAAAGCTGCCTGCATCATTTAGCGGAGAAAATATAACCTTTAGAATTTATGACATACTCGGACAAATCGTAAAAACATTTGAACCGGATTTATCGGCCGGAAGAAAAGAATACCGGTTCACATGGAACGGAGTAAGTGATAACGGGGTTTATGTATCATCCGGGAATTATTTCTTTATTGTCACTACACCGGAAAAAATCTTTACTAAAAAGCTGCTGCTGCTGAAGTAATTAAAAATAGCTGGAAGTTTTTAGTATTAGTTTAGTTTTTTCGCGGAAAAAAATAAAAATATTTTTCCATTGAGGTTAGCTGTAATTTTCCTTAAAATTAAGTTGAATTTTTTAATAATAATGGGGATCCCATGAAAAAATTTTTATCAATTATTTTATTTTCTGCTCTCCTTACAAATTTTTCATTTGCTTACGATTATCTGTATGTTACTGATCCACGGGGTTGGGGGAGTGCATATGGAACAATTGAAGAAGCCGTTCTTTCTATTAAACCTCACGGAATTTATATGGAATATGGTTTATATCTGACATTTTCTGCCAGAAATACATATTTTACAAGTTTCGATACATTGGAAGTTCAGTTTCATTTTGATCTGCCTGAAAATGCAATTGTATTCGATTCATGGCTTTGGATTGAGGAAGAAATTATCCGCGGAAAAATTATGGATCAGTGGACGGCATCCTCAATATATGAAGATATTGTTAACCGGAGAAGAGATCCATCTATTCTTTTTAAAAGGAGTGCGACAAATTATGAACTAAGGATTTTTCCGATGGCGGGTAATTCTACAAGGAAAGTTAAAATATCTTATTTGATGCCGGCCCAGTGGAATTCTTCTTCAGTTAGATCGGCACTACCGATTAACTTATTAAACACTTCTTATAATCCTCTCGCATCTTTTCATCTTGTAACCTGGTTAAATTCCGATTATAAAAATCCTAAAATTCTCGAATTTCCTTCAATTAATTTCCAGGTAAAGGAAGACACTTTATTCGGTGTTTACCATGAAGCAAATATTACATCGGAATTTCTTAATAATTCCCTGAACTTTACTGCTGAAACTAAAATAAGCAATGGGATTTATCTGAGTAAATTTCAGGATGAGGATGAAGGACTATATCAGCTGGCTTTTCTTCCCTCAGAAGCATTGAATATTGCTGTTTCAAATAAAGTAGCGGTTCTTGTGGATTATGACGCTTCAAAAAGCAGCATAACAAAAAATGAACTTTTTAACAGCTTAAAATCTAATATTCTTGGAAACTTTTCCTCGAAAGATTCTTTTAACCTCATCTTTTCAAATATTGAAATATTTAGATTAGCAGAAAAATGGATACCGGCTGACTCTATCACAGTGGATAGTATTTTCCTAAATTTATCTGAAGACCGGATCTCAAATTACAGCAATTTGCCTTCTTTATTGGCTGACGGGATCGACTTCGTTAAAAATAACGGAAATGACGGAAGCATAATGCTGATTTGTAATTCAGACCAAGCTGGAGAATATACTATTGCCAATGAATTAATTGACGACCTTCTTGATTTAATGAACCCTGTTTTACCTATTCATGTTGTAAGCTACATGAATCAAAATTACAATTCTTACTGGTTTGGCAGCCGCTATTATCATGGGAACGAATACTTTTATTTAAACATTACCAGATTAACATCAGCAAATTACTTTGATAGTTTTAACTGGTCAACATACGAATCATATCCTTTTTCCGATATACTGACATCTTGTTTTCAGTCATTAGGCGGCTTTATTAGTTCTTTTGATCTGCATACAAAACTTAACAGCGGATTTTGCTTTGGACGATATAATTTGAATCAAAATTCAGGATCTGTCTACTTGAATAAACCTTTCATGCAAATT
>CAYSGP010000305.1:0-2580 GCA_964430095.1 uncultured Ignavibacteriaceae bacterium | reverse complement strand
CATCAATTACATTTTTTGCGGCTTCAAACCGGTTCGGCTTTAAATCTTCAGCCAGCATACTTCCAGAAATGTCAAACGCCATCACTATATCAATTCCTTCAGTATAAATATCTTCACCGGAAGAAAAGCTTTGGGGCCTCGCCAGAGCAATTATTAATAATATCAACGCAATCAGTCTAAAAATAACCGGAAGGTACTTAAGCCTTTCTTTCCATGAAGGAGAAACAGATTTGAAGGGGCCCAATGATGAATAAGTTACAAATGACTGCTGCTTCCTCCCTTTTACCCAGTACAAGGCAGCAAGTACAGGTATAATGATTAATAAATATAAAACCCAAGGGTATGCAAAAAACATATTACTGAACATATGCTCCCTCTTTATTTACCGGGATAGAATCTGTCACAGTATTTTCAACTATTTCGTAAGCCTGCTGCATCATCTCTTCATTGATAGAATCAAGAGGCAGATACTTGGCAAATTTTACCAGGTCCGCATTAGCCAAAAAGGCGTATGTAATTTTCTGTATGTGCTCTGGGATAGTAATCCTGTACATATTTTCCATTATTTCATATGTAGTCAGCTCCATTGCCAGGAAATTAAACCGTTCTTCGAAATAGCGCCTGATTATTTCCGTTATCCTGGTATGATATTCTTTTATTAACCCGGACTGCCATAATTTCTGCGATTCAAGATTGTGCAATGCCGTCAATGCTTTTGTATGAGGAGGAACATAGATAACTTTTTTAATTACTTTCTTCTTCTTTTTCTTTTCCGCTCTCAAATAAAAATATAAAACTGCTCCGATAACCAATAATGCTCCCAGGTACCAGAGGAGCAATATCTCCCATGGCATTGGAATACTTAAAGGATCCTTTATGTCTTTAATATCTCCTTCGCTATCCACTTTAAGTGTATGTACATTAAAGGCAACTTCATTGGTCATTGCGGTTTGCTTTGCAGTATCATTATTAATACTATAGAAGACTGGAACGGGCGGTATAGTAACGTTGGCAGAATCATATTTCCCAAGGATATAGCGGAAAGCTACCTTCTTTACATTATTTTTTTCCGTCACCTGCGGAGATTCTTCGCTCAAGATTTCCACACCGGATAAACTTTTTTTTATGTCAGGTGTATAAACATTTACTCCTTTAGGATAATCAACTTCGATGATGTAATTAATATAGTCCCCTATACTATAGCTGTTTTTATCGGAATAAGCCCGTGCAGAAATATTCTGTGCAGAGATCTGAGCAGACAATATGCAAAAAAAGGCAATTATAATTGAAATATTCTTTACCATCTTCTTTCGCGCATTTTAAAGAACCGGATTAGCGGCTTAACATAATCTTCACCGGTTTTTACCTCAATATTATCAATTCTTCCGGAAGCAAATAAGTTTTTCCTTATTACAGTAATTTGATTTCTATATTCTTTTATTCTTGCCTGAACTTTGCTGCTGCCGGTATCTATCCATCTTTCCTGACCGGTCTCGGCATCTGCAAATTTTACTAGTCCCATTTTAGGAATTGAGATTTCCCTTTCATCATTTATCACTACTCCGATCAAATCGTGCTTTTTGCCCGCAGCCTTAAGTATTCTATCATATCCCTCATCAATGAAATCGGATAAAAGAAAAACTATGCTTCGCTTTTTTATTGCACTATTCATGTATTCCAGTGCAGATTTAATATTTGTAGCTTTCCCGGCCGGCTCAAAGGATAAAACTTCCCTAATAATCCTTAAAACATGCTTTCTCCCTTTACGCGGTGGAACAAATTTTTCTATTTTATCTGTAAAAAGGAGCAAGCCGACCTTATCATTATTTTTTAATGCTGAAAATGCCAGAACCGCACTCAATTCGGCTGCAATCTGCTGTTTAGTTTTTTGTACTGATCCAAATATCAAAGAACCGCTTAAGTCAACCATTAAAATGACCGTGAGTTCCCGCTCTTCTTCAAAAATTATACTAAAAGGATGACCGAAACGGGCGGTCACATTCCAATCGATGTTCCTGATATCATCACCGAACTGATACTCCCTTACCTCGGAAAATTCCATTCCTCTTCCTTTAAATACCGAATGGTATTCTCCGGAAAAAACCTGGTTTACTATTCCCTTGGTTTTTATTTCAATCTGACGAACCTGTGCAAGAAGCTCTTTAGTCAGCATAAGGCCTCACCCCGTCCCTCTCCAAAGGAAAGGGTGCCGTGAATAATTCTTTTGATATACTTAAATTTAAATATTTCCGACAATGTTAGATTTTTAATAATTATATTCCGTATTAATAGATTTTTTAGAAGTTTTTTTAATTTTAACCATCCAATTTTAAGCACCACCCTTCCCTTCGGGAAGGGACGGGGATGGGCCTTTACGGCACTTCTATTTTATTTAATATCTCTTGAATAATATTTTCCGAGGTAATCTCTTCAGCCTCAGCTTCGTATGTTATGGCGAGTCTATGCCGCAGAACATCAGCACAGATAGCCCGTACATCCTCAGGAATTACATATCCCCTTCTCTTTATAAACGCCATGGCTTTTGCTCCAAGAGCAAGGTTTATTGAAGCTCTCGGCGAT
>CAYSGP010000304.1:0-13418 GCA_964430095.1 uncultured Ignavibacteriaceae bacterium | reverse complement strand
CGAGGGTTCAAATCTGGGCAGAACATTGCTATACCTAGCAATTCCTGCTATTCCTGGATTGGAAGAAGCATAACAGTTCCGTAATTTTCTTTTACAAACCAACAATAAATAAAATGTACGACTACTTGAAAGCCGATAGGCAGGTGTATGATATACACAATTTGGAAATTGATAGGCAGCAGGATAACCTTGAGTTGATAGCATCTGAAAATTTTGTGAGTCCCGCTGTTTTGGAAGCTGCAGGTTCTGTATTAACAAATAAATATGCAGAAGGGTATCCGGGAAAAAGATACTACGGCGGATGCGAATATGTTGATATGGCTGAAAATCTTGCGAGGGAAAGATTAAAAAAACTTTTCGGAGCTGAATATGTAAATGTGCAGCCTCACAGCGGATCTCAGGCAAACATGGCCGTCTTTATGGCTTTAATGAAACCCGGAGATAAATTTCTTGGATTGAGCCTGGCTCATGGGGGACATCTGACTCATGGTTCGCCCGTCAATTTTTCCGGTCAATTATATCAGGCATTCGGATATACTTTAAACAAGGAAACCAAAACGCTTGACTATAATATTATTGAAGACCTTGCAAAAAAAGAAAAACCGAAAATGATAATGATCGGCGCAAGTGCTTATTCGAGAGAATGGGATTATGAAAAATTCAGGCAAATAGCCGATTCGATAGATGCTTTTCTGGTCTGCGATATGGCACATCCAGCAGGTTTAATTGCTAAAGGATTGCTGAATAATCCTCTTCCTTACTGCCATATTGTAACATCAACTACTCATAAGACTCTGAGAGGACCCAGGGGGGGTATTATTTTAATTGGAAAAGATTATGAAAATCCGATGGGCGTACATACTCCGAAAGGGGACCGGCTTAAATTGATGTCCGAGGTTATTGACGGCATCGTAATGCCGGGTATCCAGGGCGGACCATTAATGCATATCATTATGGCAAAGGCAGTTGCCTTCGGCGAAGCATTAGATGATTCCTTTAAAAAATATGCAGAACAAATAATTAAAAATGCTAAGACTTTAGCTTCAAAGCTTGCAGATAACGGGTTTGAGATTGTTTCCGGAGGAACAGATAATCATTTAATGCTTGTGGATCTCACTTTCAAAAATATTACTGGAAAACAAGCAGAAACTTCTTTGGAAAAAGCAGGAATTACAGTCAATAAGAATATGATTCCATTTGACCAGCGCAGCCCTTTTGTAACAAGCGGAATCAGGATCGGAACTCCTGCGGTTACTACACGGGGAATGAAGGAAGCAGAGATGAATCAAATTGGAGAATTCATCAACCAGGCTTTAGTAAATTGCGAAAATGAAGGTAAATTAAAGGACATTAAAGCAGAAGTAAAAAACTTTTGTTCCTGTTTTCCTTTATATTCCATATTAAAATAGATTTGAGTGTCTTCCCAAATAAATTCACATCATACCAATTCTTCTAAACTCGATTCGGAAATTCCGGATAATGATGAAGAGAATTTAGAAGTAGAAATGACTTTCCTTGAGCATCTCGAGGAACTTAGATGGAGACTTATTTTTTCATTAATCGGGGTAGTTGCCGGTTCAATAATATGTTGGATATTTATAGATTTTTTAGTTGAAACAGTTCTACTTAAACCCGCTAAAGATAATGGTTTAGTCCTTCAGAATTTAAAACCTTTCGGGCAGATATTTTTATACTTTCAGGTAGCAATAATAGGGGGAATTATTTTAAGCCTGCCCAACTTATTCTTGCAGCTTTGGAAATTTATTGCTCCTGCACTTCGAAGAAAGGAAAGAAAATATACTCTGCTTATTGTCGTTTACAGTACATTTTGCTTTCTCCTCGGCGTTGCATTTGCTTATTTTATTATGCTTCCCTCGGCATTTAAATTCATTGCAAAATTCGGAACTCAACTGATTAAAAATGAATTTGCTATTGATGAGTATATCTCTATTATTATCAGCATCATTCTGGCTGCCGGACTTATATTTGAGCTTCCCATGATTTCCTTTTTCCTCACTAAGCTAGGTATTTTAACACCCCGTTTTATGAAAAAGTATAGGAAGCATTCAATTGTAGTTATAATGATTTTAGCTGCATTTTTGACTCCTGGAACCGATCCTGTTTCGCAGCTTATTCTTGCTGTTCCGTTGGTTTTATTATATGAAATAAGTATATTGATTTCAAAACTATCATTGAAAAAAGCTTGATAGAGAAGAACTTATCTGCAATCAGCCTTCCGATTAAATCTGAGCTTGACAGATTTGGGGAGTTATTTAAAAAATCAATGAAATCAAAAATCGGGTTGGTGGATTTGATAGCTAGATATATTATCCGTCAGAAAGGTAAAAAAATCAGGCCGCTTCTTGTGCTCCTTTCCGCAAAAATTTCCGGCGGGATTACTGAAAGAACATACCGTGGGGCATTGCTTGTCGAACTGCTTCATACAGCAACCCTAGTTCATGACGACGTAGTAGATAATGCTGACAAAAGGCGTGGATTCTGGTCGGTCAATAAAGTATTTAAGAATAAGGCTGCAGTTCTAATGGGTGATTACCTGCTCTCCCGCGGTTTGATGATTGCTGTTGAAGGAAAAGATTACGATTTCCTTGGAGTAATTACAAATTCCGTTAGAAGAATGTCGGAAGGGGAGCTGCTTCAGATTCAAAAAACCAGGAAATTAGATATCGATGAGGAAACTTATTTTAAAGTAATTTCCGATAAAACTGCCTCTCTGCTTGAAACATGCTGCGAAATAGGTGCCTTAAGCGCCGCGCAGAATGAAGTTTATTCATCGGCAATGAAAAAGTTCGGCGATTCAATCGGGATTGCATTTCAAATCAGGGACGACATTCTCGATTATGAAGGGAAATCAAGTTTAATCGGAAAACCAATAGGCGGAGATATTAAAGAGAAGAAGATTACTTTGCCTTTAATTTATTCTCTTGAGCAGGTATCGAATGGTGAAGCTTCAAAAATAAAAAGTCTGATTAAAAACGGGAATGACAAGGAAAGCATTAAAAAAATTATTGAATTCGTACAGCGTCATAAAGGTATTGAATATGCTTTTAATACTGCACATGCTTATTCCTTAAAAGCAAAAGAATCTTTAAAAGTTTTCCCCGCTTCTCCAGCAAAGCTGGCTCTCGAAGCTTTAGTCGATTTTATTATTGAAAGAAAAAATTAAAGCTGTATTAAAAATTAACTTTCATTTGTTTCTTTTCTCTGCTGATACGCTTCTTTAAAGCTGAATCCTTTTAAAGGATCTCTTAATGTAAGAACGGGGCATGGTGCTTTCCTTACAACTTTTTCTGCTGTGCTTCCGAATAAAATATGCTCAACGCCGGTATGTCCGTGAGTTGCAATAATTATCAAATCAGCATCCTCCTCGGAAGCAGTCTCAATAATCTCTACAAATGGTTTTCCGGTTCTTACAATAGACTTAACATTAATTTCGGGAGGAATTTCTTTTTTAGCCAGGCTAGATAATTCCTGTTCGGCTCTTTTATCCATTTCGAGATCGACTGTAGGAAAAGCTATCTGTCCCATGCTGAAATCGGGGGGATATATTACCGGTTCGACAACATAAACCAGGCATAGCTGGGCATTAAAATCTTTGGCAAAATTTACTGCATATTTCAGAGAATTTTTTGAGTAATCGGAAAAATCAATGGGAACTAAGATTTTTTTTATTGAAGGTTCCATAGTTACTCTCCTGTTATTAATTTAATTTAAGCCGGGATTCTTCAGCCTGCGGCTGGGAAGTTAAAATGGAAATATAATCTTCATTTAAATTACGAAGCCTGACGGCCATAATTTCTGCAATTCCATGCAGGACTTTAATACCTATTTTCGGATATGTTTCAATGAATTCATCGAGATCCGGTTTAAATATCACGGAGATTTTTACATCGGTTTTTGCTATTGCGGAAGCGCTTCTTTTTTCGCCGTCCACCATTGCCAATTCCCCGAAAAAATCTCCCTTCTTGAAATCTGCCAGATGAATAATAAAACCGTTTTCGGTTTTGCGCTGTATAACTATTTCACCTTCCCGGATGATATATAATCCTAATCCGGGATCTCCCTGCATAAATATAAATTCTCCGGTTAAATAACTGCGATCATGGATAATGCTGTAAAGCTGAGATATTTCTCTTTTCTTAAAATTTTTAAAAGGAGGCATTGCCTGAAGAGCTTTTTCCAGATCAATTTTTCCGGTGGGAGATTTGAATAGATTTGACCAAAAGCTGCTGTGAGTCAGTTCCTCATTATTTTCATCCATGTAATGCCCGCTTGAAATGTATAATATAATTTAATTAAAGATCCCCGATTCTGCAATCCGCCATAATTTTTGACACGGGAACCTGTTTTCGTAAAGCGCCCGTCCTACAATTGCAGAATCGATACCAGACGGAATTAATTTTTGAAGATCCATCAGTTCATCTTTATTTCTTATTCCTCCTGAATGAGTAACTCTGGCATTTGTTAAATTCGCTATTTCAAGTGACAATTCAATATTCGGCCCGCTGAGTATTCCGTTTCTTAGAATATCGGTTACAATAAATCTTTTTACTCCTAATTCAGCCATTTGTTTTGCAAAAATCTTATAAGAGGTTCCTGTTTTTATTTTTCTTCCCCTGATTACAATTTCATCATTTACAATATCCAAAGAAACGGCAACCTTTGAAGGACCGTATTTTTCAAATATTCTTTTAAATTCTTTATAATCTTCGAAAGCCATTGTCCCGATTACAAGTCTGCAAATACCCATATCCAATGCAGCTGAGGCATCTTCCATGTTTCTGATCCCGCCGGCATATTCCACAGGAATTACAACTGAAGAACAAATCTCCTCAATTATTTTTAAATTTTTATTGGAGTGCTCACTTGCTCCGTCAAAATCCACCACATGAAGCATTTTTGCATTTTCGGCACGCCATATTTTCGCCATTTCAATAGGATCGCTGCAGTATTCTTTGCAGTCTAATTCCGGGATTCCCTGAACGACCCTGGCAGTTTTTCCGTCCTTAATATCAATAGAAGGTATTACCAATAAATAACGCATTACTCTGATTTCTTCAGTATTAAAAACTATTTAAACATAAATAATTAAGTTTTTAAAATAAATGATAAGAGTTAAATTTTACACCATATAATAAAGCCTCTATTACTCTTTTAAGCCGGAAAAGGATGTTTAAACTAATTGTTGTTTGGAATCAAATCTTTTATTTTAAAAACCCTCAAAAATTGTTCATTTTCTTGACTTTTCATACTATATTCCTCATATTTTGAATATAATGAGATAAGACTTTGTAATTTATCATAAAAAAGATAATCTTTTAGCTCAGATAATGAATTATTAGGGTCTTTTCAATCCGAAGAAATATTTCAAAATAAAGCATTCCGCTAAGGGTAAGTTTGTGGTTAAAAGATATGCTCTTCAAATTTTAATAATGAAATCAATAAACTTTAAAGAATTTAAATTATTATAAAAAGGAATTTCAATGGAATTCAAAAACAGCATCGTTTCGAATAAAATCCGGATAATATCGGCAAAAATTTGGGCATCAAAGTTAACATGGATTTTTTCATTTGCTCTTTTAACAGCAATTTCTGCACAAATATCAATTCCGCTAAAACCGGTTCCGATTACTTTGCAGACAATGGCGGTTGTATTGGCTGGAGCTTTTTTAGGAGCTAAAAACGGAGCATACAGTCAGATCGTATATTTATTTTTAGGAATAGCCGGTTTGCCGGTTTTTGCTCAGACTCCAGATGCACCGGTTGGAATTGCCCGGCTTTTCGGTCCCACCGGAGGCTATCTTCTTGCTTTTCCGTTGGCAGCTTATCTGACGGGTTTTATAGTGGAAAAGAATAAAAATTATTTCACCGTTGTCATTGCAATGTTTGCAGGGGATTTAGTTATAATTTTAATCGGCACACTCTTTCTTGATCTTTTTTTCCTTAAAGATTTTAAACTAAGCCTTAATTCGGGTGCTGCAGTTTTTTCAATATGGACAGTTATAAAAGTATTTACTGCAGCCGCAATTTTCTTTGCTGTTAATAAGAATTCTGCTGTCAGAAATTAATTTCAAACTTTATTCTTTTTACGATTTAATGGGAAAGAATATAATTTTCATCTTAATATTTATCATTGCGATTTCTCTGTTCATCAGAAATTGCGGCAAGCTTATTAGATATATGCTGGTTGGGAAAAAGCAAGAGCACCGCCTTGATGGAATAAGTGAGAGATTATTTAAAGTAATTACGGTTGCATTCGGACAGACTAAGCTGTTCAGAGATTTACCTGCCGGAATTCTTCACTTTCTGATTTTTTGGGGATTTGTGCTATTCTTATTCGCTGTGCTCGAATCTATTGTTCAAGGATTTTACAATCCCTTTAATTTTTCTTTTACAGGACCTTTTTATTCGGTCTTAACCTGGATACAGGACATCTTTGCGGTTCTCGTAATTCTTGCATGTCTGTACGCAATGCATAGAAGGTTTGTTATGCATGTGCCCCGGCTGGAGGTTGATAAATCTGGCAAGATAGATGCAGCAGTAATTCTTTTGCTGATAATACTTGTCTGCGTTACAATGCTGGGGATGAATACCTTCCTAATTGTAAAAAATAATTTTTCGCTTCTGACAAATGAGGTAAGACCTTTATCATTACTTTTGGCGAAAAGTTTTCCATCCGGATTATCTTCGGCTCAATTTTATTATGAATTTTTTTGGTGGGCGCATATTCTTACTGTTCTCGGTTTCCTTAATTATCTCCCTTATTCAAAACACCTTCATGTTTTAACTTCAATTCCAAATACATTTCTGGCGGATCTGGAAATTAGACGTAATACAATTAAGCCGTTGGATCTTGATAGAGAGGATATTCAATTTTTCGGAGCATCGGATATTGAACATCTTTCATGGAAACAGATCCTTGATGGATATTCATGCACCGAATGCGGGCGGTGTACGGCTGCATGTCCGGCTGCAAATGTTGGAAAATCTTTATCGCCGAGAAAAATTATTGTCGATATCAGGAAAAGAACCCTTGAAAAAGCTCCTCACATGATATCAGGTGATACAGAAGGGGAAACCTTCCAAAAACAACTGGTTCACGATTATATAACCGATCTGGAATTATGGGAATGTACTACCTGCAATGCCTGCGTGCAGGAATGCCCTGTGATGATTGAGCATCTTGATTCAATAATCGATATGCGCCGGAACCTCGTTCTTTCTGAAACCCGATTTCCTGCTAATCTTAATAATGTATTCAGAAGCATTGAAAACAATTACACTCCCTGGGCATTTAATCAATCGGACAGGGCTCAATGGGCTGAAGGTATGGGGATAAAAACGATGGCAGAGGACCCGGATTGCGATATTTTGTTCTGGGTAGGATGTGCGGGCTCCTTCGACAACCGTTATAAAAAAGTTACAAAAACATTTGCATCTATAATGCAAAAAGCTAATATTAATTTTCGAATTTTAGGGATTGAGGAGAAATGCAATGGAGATACTGCCCGCCGGCTTGGAAATGAATATCTTGCTCAAGTGATGATTAAAGACAATGTTGAAACATTGAATAAATACAAGGTGAAGAAGATTGTTACGGCATGTCCTCATTGCTTTCATTCTCTCGGACGGGAGTATAAGCAGTTCGGCGGAAATTATGATGTAATCCATCATTCGCAGTTTATTAACCGGCTTCTTGATGAAAAGAAAATTGAACTGTCATCTGATGCTTACAATAAAAAAGTTACATATCATGATTCCTGTTACCTGGGTAGGTATAATAATGTATATAATTCACCGCGTAATGTTCTTGAAAATATTCCCGGACTAGAGCTCCGTGAAATGAAAAGGAACAGGAGCAAAGGATTCTGCTGCGGTGCAGGCGGCGGCAGAATGTTTCTGGAAGATGAAGAAGGGGGACGAATTAATTTGGAGAGGACTAGAGAGGCACTTGATACTAATCCAGATGCCATTGCGTCAGCTTGTCCGTTCTGCATGACCATGATTACCGACGGTGTTAAGCATTTTGAAAAATCAGAAGAGATACAAGTTAAAGATATTTCCGAGTTCGTTTTCGAAAATATAAATAATTAAACATTTCATTAATTTAAAGGAGGTACTCAATGAGTAAATTTGATGACTTAGGGCAGGCAGTAAAAAACCTGGAAGCAGATTTCCAGAAATTTTATGAAAAGGGACAAGCTGCTGCCGGAACCCGTCTAAGGAAGGGCCTAAGCGATTTAAGGAAATTGGCACAGGAAGTAAGAAAAGATATTCAGGAAGTTAAAGCTCGCAGAAAATCAGAAAAGCAGCAGCAGCAATAACCCTAAATAGTTCATCTTTTTAGGCTGAATTATCTTTTATAGTTCAGCCTTTTTTTTGTACTTCATTTTTAATCTTTCACCGGCATAATACCACATAAGATTTTGGTTAATTTTTTTATGTCCCGTAAATTTTATTTAGATCTTGGAATAATTCTATCGGCTGTAATATTTTATTTTTTCCTTCCATTTAACCGTCTATCCTTCACCGGCGAGCAGGTAAGTGAAAACTTACCTGATGATTCAGTTGTAACTGTTACAATAACTGCTGTCGGTGATATTATGTGCCACTCGGTTCAATATAATTATGCAAGGACAGCAGACGACAGCTTTGATTTTAATCCTGTTTTCAGGGAAGTAAAAAAATATTTAGTCTATTCGGATTTTCTTTTCGGTAATTTCGAAACGGTCACTGCTGGCAAATCGAAGGGATATTCCGGATACCCCTTTTTCAATACTCCGGATGATTTTGTGGCTGCACTTAAAAATACGGGATTTAATCTTCTTACAACCAGCAATAATCACTCCCTCGATCAGGGGAAAAAAGGTCTCCTAAGGACAATTGATATAATAAATGAAAACGGCTTGAATTACAACGGAACTTTTAGTTCAAAAGAGGATCGCGATTCAATCCGCATATTTAATATTAAAGGGATTAAGATTGCATTTCTTGCATATACCTATGGAACAAACGGGAATCCCATTCCTAACGGAAAATCTTATTTAATTAATCTTATTGATTTAAGCTTAATCGAAAATGATATTAAAACGGCAAGAATCAAAGGTGCGGAGATTGTCCTTGTGCATTATCATTTCGGGGAAGAATATAGCATGGAACCTTCAGTCTCACAAAAGGAAATTGTAAGAGAAACAATAGAGCTTGGTGCTGATATAATTATTGGTGGGCATCCTCACGTTCTGCAGCCGGCAGATTATTATAAAACGTCAAATGCCGGATTGGATTCAGGTTTTGTTGTTTATTCGATGGGGAACTTCATTTCAAATCAGCGCTGGCGTTATTCCGATGCCGGTGTTATCCTCAATATCCATATAACTAAAAATTTTCGCAATGATTCAATTTATATTTCCAAAACCGATTACATTCCTACCTGGGTTTTTAAAGGAACTACGGATAGAAATTCTGAATACGTAATCATTCCTGTATTACCGGATTATAAAAGCAGTATCGCAGATTATTTTTCCAAGGGAGATATCAATTCAATGATGCATTCTTTTGATGATTGTAATTCTATCTTTACCAAATACACCAGAAGAATTAAATTGTTTGAGGGGCAGATGATTATTGTAAATATAAAACCAAGAGGATATGAACATCCGGAAAATTCTTTTTTTAAGAAAGATACCAGCAAAATAAAAATTGGAAAGACACTGACAGAATAGAACTAAAGTAAAAGAGGAGTGTTTACCAGGAAGTGAAGTGTAAGTTCAAGAAAAATATTTTAACTTTAATTTGTACTTGAGCTTGCACTTATCTATCAATTATGCAAATAGATTTTCAAAACGGCATTAAAAAAGATCTCTCTATTTCTTTAGCAGCGGCTAATCTTTATGCGATTCCGCTGATAATTATTCCTTTTATAATTTTTGGAATTCCTTATTATCTTATTTGGGGAGAAAAAAATCTTAGAATCGGCAGGATTGGTCTTAAAGAGATGTTGATCATAATAGCCGTATTTATATCCGGCGCTGTCATTCATGAACTTATTCATGGGATCTTCTGGATTAAATCGGGGAAAAAAACTTGGGATAAAATTAAATTCGGTTTCCATTTTAAAACCTTTACTCCATATATTCATTGCACTGAACCTATAAATGCAGGTGCTTACAAAATGGGCACAGCCGCGCCTGGAATAATTTTGGGAATGATTCCTTCAGTCCTTTCAATAATTCTTGGGAATATATGGCTCTTCTGGTTCGGGATGCTGTTTTCAATTTCAGCCGGAGGAGATTTTATTGTTCTTTGGATTCTTAGGAAAGTTGACTCTTCTTCTCTCGTTGAAGACCACCCTTCAAGAGCAGGATGTTTTGTTTATGATAATAAAACTTAAACGGGAACATAGACCCGGCTCTTATATAAAATATCTAACTTAATTTTCTTCTGACTCCCTCAGGCCGCTTTATCAGCTGGAGACGGTTTGCCATCTTTTCCACTGCGTAAAGCTTTCTTTCTAAATGTTCCGCTATTTCTTTGAACTTCATGATCCTGTAATTTTTTTTCAGGAATTCCAGATCAGCTTTACTCCACTTTCTAACTTTTACCAGGTTCATTTCATTAATTCTTGCACTAATAAAACCGATCGATGTCTTTAATTCTTCAGCAAGTTTTTTCCTGGATTTTTCGGCATACCATTTTTGTATATATTTTTTTTCTTTATCGTATGATTTGGGCATTCTGATGCCGCTTATTAAACCCAGCTTATTAGCTTTCTGATATACAGAATATTTATTTCTTCCCAGTAATTGAGCAATGTCCTTTCCCTTTTTTATCTTGTAGTATTTATTTAGATATTCTAATTCTTTTTTGTCCCATCTTTTACTTTTGACTAATCCTATTTTCCGCATTTTATACTTTACGGTGCTTTCGGAAATTTTCATTTCGCCGGCAATCTGGGGTATGGTCTTGCTTGTATACCAGGTTTCAATGTATAGGTTCTGAGCTTCCCATTTCTGCTGAGTAACCGAACTTAATCTGCTGATTGCTTTTTTACTTTTCCGGGGATCAGCCTTGTAAACGGTTTGTTTGAATTTTGTGTTCATTAATTTTTTTTGAAATTAAATTGTAACTTTCATTCTATTTTTATGAATAGAAGAACTAGTGACAATTAAATTAAATTTATTCCTTTAAATTGGGAATTTTCTTCAAGAAAAAAAATGTTGATTTCTTTTTAAATTCAGTTAAAAACTTTAAGAATTTTAACTGATTTTACAATTTTTGCAGCATTCTTCCAGATTATATGATTTAATAGTTTTGAGATTTTCCATGAAATTATTAACATTATCAGGCTTTTCTTAATTGTTAATAAGACTTTAATCCAAATCTTAAAAGTTCCAATTAGACTAATTTTTAGTAATTATGATGATCGGCCAAATTATTTCCCATTATAAAGTTCTTGAGCACATCGGCAGCGGAGGAATGGGGGATGTTTATAAAGCTGAAGATATAAAATTAAAAAGGATGGCTGCTCTTAAATTTCTTCCTTCGGATATTACAAAGAACCAGGAAGCGAAAGAAAGATTTATACGTGAAGCAAGAGCTGCATCGGCATTGGACCATCCGAATATCTGCACCATTTATGAAATTAATGAGACGCCGGATTTGCAGATCTTTATTGCGATGGCCTATTATGAGGGGGAAACCTTAAATAACAAAATTGAAAGGGGCTTTATAAATGTTGATGAGATTATACAAATAGCTGTCCAGATTGCTGAGGGACTTAAAAGAGCTCATGATGCGAAAATAATTCACATGGATATTAAGCCGGGAAACATTATTGTAACCGGACGGGGTGAGGTAAAAATACTGGATTTCGGGTTGGCTAAAATATCCGGAGAGCAGGTTGATCATACAAGTAAAGGAGAAGTAGCTGGAACAGTAAAGTATATGTCTCCTGAACAGATACATGGAGAAATTGTTGACCATAGAACAGACATCTGGTCATTAGGCGCTGTTTTATATGAAATGACAGCTGGAGTTCCTCCATTTAAAGGAGAATATGAACAGGCAATTATCTATTCAATTTTAAATGAAAATCCCGCATCTCTAAAGAATTTGCGTGAAGGAACTCCTGCCGAACTGGAAGATTTAATCTGTAAGAGTCTCTCAAAAGAGCCGTCAAAAAGATATGAAAATATGAATGAGCTTTTAAATGACCTGAAAATAATTCTGCGAAAGCTCAGTCCGGGATTTAAAGATGTTAATTCTATCAGGAATCCGGGAGGAGAAAAAGACTTCAGGAGGCTCTCTGCAATAATGTTTACCGACATGGTGGGTTATAGCTCATTGATGCAGAAGAATGAAGCCCTTGCATTGGATCTTCTGAAAGAACATAGGGAAATATTAAGATCTTTATTTCCCAAATATGACGGGATTGAAATTGAAACTGCCGGTGATTCTTTTTTTGTTGAATTTACAAGTGCATTAGAGGCGGCAAATTGTGCTGTTGAAATTCAAAAGACTCTTTATGAACGGAATCTCAAAGTTTCTGAAGAAAAGAGAATTCTTCTTCGTATCGGTTTGCATGTAGGCGATGTTGTTCACACCGGCAGCCATGTTCATGGCGATGGAGTAAATCTTGCGGCAAGATTAGAACCTATAGCATTACCTGGGAGCATCTGTGTTTCCGAAGATGCGGCGCGGCAAATCCGGAATAAAATTGATTACCCGCTCATTGATCTAGGTAAAAAAAGACTTAAAAACATTGAACTTCCAATTAATGTTTATAAAATTGCCCTTCCTTGGGAATCCGGCTTTAAGGAAGTTCGGCTAACTGAAAAAATAAATTTTTCGTTTTCAAAAAATCGTTATTTAAGTCTAGGAATATTATTGCTGTTAATGGTTATTGGTTACTTTATTTGGCAAAGCACAAAGAATGATTTAGCAATTAAGTCAAACAAGAGGATTGCAGTACTCCCATTTATTAATATTAGTAAGGAATCAGAAAACGAATATTTTGCAGACGGAATAACTGAAGAGATAATTTCTAACCTTGCAAAAATCAGCGGATTGGATGTAATAGCTAGAACTTCCATCATGAAATATAAAAATACCAGACTTGATGTTTCCCAAATTGGTAATGAATTAAATGTAGGAACTATTCTTGAAGGAAGTGTTAGGGAAGCAGCAGATAAAGCCAGGATAACCGTTCAGTTAATTGATGCTGCCACACAAAAGCATATTTGGTCTGAGGATTATAACCGGGAACTAAAAGATATATTTGCGGTACAGAGCGATATTGCAATGAAAGTTGCCGATGAATTAAAAATACAGCTTGTTGCAAATGAAAAAGAAATGATTGTAAAGAAGAAAACCGAAAAACCTGAAGCTTCACGTTTGTATTT
>CAYSGP010000303.1:0-3413 GCA_964430095.1 uncultured Ignavibacteriaceae bacterium | reverse complement strand
AAAGAAGTTACGATTCGCTGATAAAAAACCTGCTTTATTCGCTCGCAGCGATCATTATTTGCCTGCTGCTCTTGGGTGTATTCCGTTTCATTTTAAAACGTTTTAATTCTTTTTTGGAAGCGAGACTTAAACCGAAATTTGATACTATTGAATCAAAATCCTTTCAGCTCCTCCGTCCCAACCAGATTTGGATTACCATTTCCGGATTTATTAGGGTGCTGAAGCTTACACTGATTCTGGTAATACTTTTTTTTACTTTCCAATATGTTTTAGGTCTGTTCCCTTGGACCAGGACTATTGCCGCGTCCCTTCTGGAATTATTCGTCAAACCATTCGGCGATTTTGGAATAGCGCTTATTAATTTCATCCCTAATCTGGCGTTTTTAGTTGTTATTTTCTTCATTACCAAGTATGTGCTTAAGCTGATTAAACTTTTGTTCCATGGTTTGGGACAGGGGAGCATAACTGTGTCAGGTTTCGATCCGGATTGGTCTCCGACCTCATATAAAATTGTACGCTTGCTTCTGATAGTATTTGCCGTAATAATAGCTTATCCATACATCCCCGGTTCCGATACTGCTGCATTCAAAGGAGTTTCGTTATTTCTGGGTATTCTGTTTTCTTTAGGATCTACTTCGGTAATAGGAAATCTTATTGCAGGCTATACTATGCCTTACCGGAAAACTTATAAAGTCGGCAATATTGTTGAAATTGAAAATCATATCGGACAGGTAGTTGAAATAAAACTTTTTGTTACAAGAATGCGTACTATTAAAAATGAAGAAATTATTATTCCCAATTCGATTGTGTTAAACAGCAAGGTTATCAATTACTCAACTTTTGCTCCTGATAAAGGATTAATTCTTCATACTACCGTCGGAATCGGGTATGAAACTTCATGGAGGCTGGTTGAAAGCATGCTTAAGCTTGCGGCAGAGCGTACGGAGGGAGTTCTGAAAGATCCCCAGCCTTTTGTTCTTCAAAAATCATTAGGAGATTTTGCCGTTACTTATGAAATCAATGTATACACACAAGATCCCCTAAACAGGTTAAAAACTTATACAGCACTTCATCAAAACATCCTGGATGTATTTAATGAAAACAATATACAGATTATGACGCCGGCTTACGAGGGCGATCCCGACCAGCCCAAAGTTGTTCCGAAGGAAAAATGGTTTATAACTTCGGCAAAAAAGACAAATGACTGAATCTTTGACCTGTCCCGGAACAGATCGCATATTAAATCCTGCTTACCTTAATATTAAAAATAGTAGAGTATTTTAAACTCGGTTAATATTGTGTTTATATTTTGATCGTTTTTATTGTACTTCAAAGTCTGGTAAGTGTTTTCAATTCCTATATCAAAATCTTTATGCCCGGTATAACTGATTCGCGTTCCGTATATGAAAAGATTTTTGACATCTTCTCCCGATTCTGAGTAAGAATTATATCTGACGCTTCCGAGAATGCCGATGGGAAAACTTATAAATCCTACATTTAAAAAATCTATTGAAGCAGCCGCACCGACCGGACATTCCCCTTTGACTTGCTTTTAAAAGTCTTGCCGACTCCAAATCCGGCCACGCTTAGAACTCCGAAATAATCTGTCGGTGCATAGGCAAAATTCAGATTAAGAAATGTTTCAGGGAGCTCTTCATTTTCAAGGAGCGAGTATTCTGCAGAATCAATCATTCCGCCCGAGTCATATACTTTTTTGACAAAATCATATACTGAATGGAGGAATACATTATTTAATGTATAGTCGATACTGCCTGATAACAGCATTTTCTCGCTGTACCATATCCTTATTTTTCCGCCTAGAGTAAATCCGGTTGAATAAGAAATTCCAGAGGTAAGAATTGTATAGGTATTTTTACCGACCCTGGCATATCCGCCGTAAGAAGCATTAAACGCCAGCCAGTTATTTACAGCATACTGGAACTCCAGCTCTCCCGAAATATAAGCAACATCCCCGGAAAGTGTATCTAAGACATTTCCCTGAAGATCTTTGACATGGAATTCAAATCCAGTGCAGCACACGCTCCCATATTTATTTTTACAAATGTATTTATAAACGGATCCCGTATAACCTCGGTGGGCATAAAACGGAAATTATTCAGAATCGGTAAGCGCTTGTATGCATTAAGGATTGAAGAGTCCTGAGCTTCCTGTGAATAAAGATTAGTGTTTATGAGTAGAAGGAATGGAATCCAAAATATTAGGCAAGAATTTTTTTTTGTTCCCATTTTACCGCCATTTAATTTTATTTAGGGGTGTTTAAACTAATTAAAAGTATTTCCCTTTGGAAACGGTATACATATTAATTTGAAAAATTTTTAGGAAAGTTATATCCCTTAATTTTATTAAATACTGCTGATTAAAAATTATTTTTTTTTACAAATCCTTGCTCACTTCTATTTCCTCTTTAATATTAAACGATCTGTCTCTTTTTTACTCAAGATATATGCTTTATTAAATTAAGATTTCTTCTTCATTTTGAGCTTTCTCATTTTTTTTTGAGTACCTCAAATTCTTCTATTTAACTGACATTTCTCATTTAGTGAATCCATGATATTACTGTTTAGTATCACACCCGTTATGTTAATAAATTGTTAAAAATGGCATTTTTCTTAATATTTTATTAGCTTTCACAATATTTATAAGCGGCAAAGGAAGTAATGATTACACTCATGAAATTGTCCCGCACTATTCTTAATGAAGCTATTCTGGATAGTATGCCGGGACTCGCATACATCTATACAAAAGAGGGACGGCTGGTTGCATGGAATAAAAGGTGCGAGGAAATTTTAGGATATTCTTCGGAAGAGCTGAATAACAGATTACTTTTGGATTTTGTTCATGCCGAGGATAAAGAAAGAGTACAGAAGGAAGTTCAAAAGGTTTTTGAATGCGGTTTTGCCCAGGTTGAACACCGGATTTTAACAAGGGAAGGAAAAGCAATACATTTTTTGGGAACTGGTCAGCTGGAGCAGATTGAAGGTGAAGAGTATTTGATCGGTCTGGCGATGGATATTACTGAACTGATCTCGGCACGTGAAAAAATTAAAGAGCAGATGATGGAAATAAACAGGCTGAATGAACTTCTGAATGCGGAAAATAAATATTTAAAGGATCAGCTTAAAACCGTCGTACATAATGAGATGATAGGTGACAGTGAAGCGCTCCGCTATATTTTCTTTAAGATTAAACAGGTTGCACCAACTGATGCTACCGTACTCATTGAAGGTGAAACCGGTACAGGTAAAGAATTAGTTGCCCGTGCTATACATGAAAGAAGCAGCCGGAGAGGCAAATCGTTTATAAAGGTAAACTGCGCTTCGATTCCGGAGAATCTGATTGAAAGCGAATTGTTCGGACACGAAAAAGGGTCCTTTACCGGCGCCATTGAAAAG